>JAYRVN010000474.1:0-3962 GCA_041918535.1 Chloroflexota bacterium | reverse complement strand
GGGAGGGCGTGGGAGAGAAATTCGGCCGAAAACGCATATACCCCCACATTCAACTCCCGAAGCGCCAATAAGGCTTCGCCATCCAGTCGGCGGCGCGCCTCGGCCACCTCGACAATCTCGCGCACGCCCCCATCCGCCGCCCGCACAACCCGGCCAAACGAAGAGGTCATCTCACCGATGACAGACAAGAGGGCGACCGCCGCGCCGGTTTGGGCCTGCAACTGGAGCAGGCGGCCATAGGTCTCGGCGCGCAGTAACGGCATGTCGGCATAGGTCAACAAGACCTGGGCGCAATCTGTCAGATACGGCAGCGCCATTTGCGCCGCGTGACCGGTGCCCAACGCCTCCGGCTGCGCCACATAGTCGCAGCGCGCCCCCAAGAGTCGGGGCGTGGCTTCATCGTCGGGGGCGATGACCAGCAACGGGGAGGATGTCGTGGCTGCTTCGGCGGCCTCGACGACATGCACCACCATGGGCTTGCCGCCCACTTCATGCAGGATTTTCGGCCGATTCGATTGCATCCGTGTGCCCTTACCGGCCGCCAGAATGACCGCTACCACACCCGTCATGACACCCTCTAAACAAAAATGCTGAGGTCAGCGCCCTCAGCATCATACTGCTCTCTTCTCCTCAAGCTGGGGCGGCTGGATTCGAACCAACGAATAGCGGATCCAAAGTCCGCTGCCTTACCGCTTGGCGACGCCCCAATGGTTGCTCCCATAGTAACATAAGCCGAAACGGAAGGCAAATTCACCGGGGTCGCTCACCCGTTACTCTCGCCTGATTGCTCGCCGCAGCTCGCTGACTGCCGGCAGGAATTATGGATTTCAACCGGAGGGGGATAATCAGCTCTCAAAAGCCCCGCCACTTATGCCAGGGTGAGAGAGTATCGGCGCTCTCCGGCGGTTACAATTCCTGTCGCCCTTGCAAAGCGCGTCCCAATGTAATCTCGTCCGTGTATTCAATGTCGCTGCCGACGGACAGACCACGCGCCAAACGTGACAACTTCAGACCAAAAGGGGCCAGGCGGCGCTGCAAATAGAGCGCGGTGGAATCCCCTTCCAACGTGGCGTTGGTGGCAATGATGATTTCTTGGAAACCACCCGGCTCCACCCGCTGCACTAATTCGTTGATCCGCAGGTTGTCCGGCCCAATGCCTTCCACCGGCGAGATGGCTCCGTGCAAGACGTGGTACAGGCCGTTGTAAGCGCGCGACCGTTCCAGAGCGACCACATCTAGCGGCTCTTCAACGACACATAACACATGTTGGTCACGCGTGGCATCCCGACAAACTTCGCAAGGGTCATGCTCGGTGATGTTCTGACAGCGCGAGCAGTAACGAATCTTGGCTTTCAGCTCGTGTAACGCCGCCGCCAGGTCGGTTGCCAGGCTCTCGTCGTTGGCGCGCAACAGATAGAAGGCCAGGCGCGAGGCGGTCTTGGGGCCAATACCGGGCAATCGGCCGAATTCGTTGATCAGCCGCTGTACCGGTCGGGGCAACACATTAGCCGGCATCGCTATAAACCGCCCAACAAACCACCCAGGTCAAGCCCGCCCGTCAGCCCTTCCAGCCGTTCGGCCGCTTTCGCTTGCGAGGTTTCAATCGCATTGTTAATGCCCGCCACCAACATATCTTGAACCATCTCCACATCATCCGGATTCAACAACTCCGGCGCAATCTGGATGGCCTGGACGCGCTGATGGCCGGTGATAACGATGGTGATCGCGCCGCCGCCCGCCGTCACCGTGAAGGTTTCATGCGCCAGCGACTCTTGAGCGCGGCCCATTTCTTCCTGCATCTTTTGAACCTGCGCCAGCATGTTGCCGCCGGGGAGATTCGGCCCTTTGGGTTTTTGAGGCTTACCGCGAAATGATCGTTTGGTCATCAGATACTCCTGTTTTGTCGTTGAGTTGTCGGGTAATTCGGCCGCTATTCCGTGTCCTGGACAACGCCGCCCAATTCCTGAGCCAGCGCTTCCACGTCAGCGCGAGAGACGGCCGTATCGGGGCGATGTTGGCTGGTAATCACACTGCGCACCAGACACGGCGATCCGAGCAGTTGCTGCAAGGCCTCGGCCACGATGCGCGGGGCATCCGCCTGGGCATCAAACTTTTCTTTGAGAACGGGGAAATCGAATCCCAGGATGATTGTTTTGCCGTCCACGCCGAGCGGTTTAATCATCGCCAGCAGGGAGGAGAGGTTACGATCGCGCTGGCGCACCAGGCCCGGCAGGTTGCGCCACTGGGCCACGACGCTGTCCAGGCTCAGTGCGGCGGGTTTGTGGGCCGGTGGGGGAGTAGGCGGAGGGAGGGGAGATTCGGCCGAAACCGTCGTCACAACCATCTCCGGCGGCGCGGCCTGGGGCGCCGTCACCGGCGCACTTGTCGGCAGCGGCGTTGTCGGCTCACGCGGCGGCAGCCATGCCGGATGCGCGGCCGTTGCCGGCAGCGATTCCAAAAAAGCCAGTTCCAACGGCAACTGAGGCTGTCGGCCGCTGCCGGACACAGTTGCAGCCTGGCTATACAAGCGGATAGCCGCGATCAAGGCCGGGCGTTCCACGCGTTGCGCCTGCGCCTGCAACGCCGCCAACTGCTCCAAGGGAATATCCAACGTCAACTGATTGCCCGCCGCCTGTAATAGCAACACCTGACGCAAGTGTGTCACCATTTGGCGGCAAAACTGGCGCGCATCCGCGCCCGCCGCCAGCGCCGCCTGCAATGTCCGCAAGCCCGTCGCCGCATCGGCCGCCAGCCACGCCTCCGCCATCTCCAACACAGTCTGATCGGACGCCGTGCCCAACACCATCTGAGCGCGCTCCAGGGTGATCCTTTCCCCCGGCGTCGTCACCAACTGATCCAGCAAACTCTCCGCATCGCGTAAACTGCCCGCCCCTTCGCGCGCAATCAGCGTCAGCGCCGCCGGTTCAATCTCTAAAGCCTCCTGCGCCGCCAACCACTCCAACCGCCGCGCAATCTCCACCTGCGTCAGCAAACGAAAATTGAACTGCTGGCAGCGCGATTTGATGGTCAGCGGAACTTTATGCTCTTCTGTCGTCGCCAGGACAAAAATGGCGTGCGGCGGCGGCTCTTCCAACGTCTTCAGCAAGGCGTTAAAAGCCGCGGTGGAGAGCATGTGGACTTCGTCAATGATCTAGACTTTGTAGCGCCCTTCCGTCGGCGCAAAATTGATCTTATCGCGCAGGTCGCGGATGTCGTCCACGCCCGTATTCGAAGCGGCATCTATTTCAATCAAATCCAGGAAGCGCCCTTCATTAACGGCCCGGCACACGCCACATTGGTTGCACGGGCGTTGGGCCGGGTCGGGATGCAGGCAATCCACCGCCTTCGCCAGCAAGCGCGCCGACGTAGTTTTGCCGGTGCCGCGCGGCCCACAAAAGAGGTAGGCCTGCCCAATACGCCCGGCTTTGATCGCGTTTTGCAGCGTGCGCGTGATGTGTTCTTGACCAATCACATCGCCAAAACGAGCGGGCCGCCATTTGCGGGAAAGAGCCTGGGACATGCCGTTAGTTTAACATTCTCGCCGGGGGTTAGCAACAGCCCCGGCGCCCGGCGGCTACCCACTACCCAACCGGGATTGACAGCGTATCTCGATCAGGACTATACTGTTAAGTAGAGGCGCGGCTGCGTGTTAATGACCTTTCAGGACAGTTTGGGGAACTTACCCAAATCCTCAAAGTGTCCGGAGGGCAAGTTTGCCATGGGGGTAGCCATGCGTACTCGTAAGGTGGTTTTTTACAGTGGTATTGTGTTGCTTCTTGTTGCCCTGGCGTTGACTATGGGCGCCGGGCCGTCGTTGGCGGATGACGAACTTCTCAACGACACGACAGGCATCAAGGACTATTGTGGATACTATTGCTGGGATAGTGTCCAGGCTCCCTGCGTGACCATTATCTGGTCTTTGAATCCCGCTACGTTAACTTTCACCGATAGTGAGGGCGGGT
>JAYRVN010000473.1:0-18383 GCA_041918535.1 Chloroflexota bacterium | reverse complement strand
TCGCGCCAGCGACACGGTGGGGCTGTCGTTCCAAAACGCGCGCATTCCCTATGACAACATTCTGGGCAGCGCCGAAGTGCAACATGCCGACGCCACGGAAGCTAAAGGCTTCCAGGGCGCAATGAAGACTTTCGACGCCTCGCGGCCGGCCGTGGCCGCCAGCGCCATGGGCATCTGTCGGGCGGCGCGGGAATTCGCCGAGGAGACGCTGGCGCAAGAGGGCGTGGTGGTGGACTACACCAAGCCCGCGCACGCCATGAGCAGCGTCGAGCGCGATCTGATTGATATGGAAGGTCAACAGAAAGCGGCCTGGCTGCTGACGCTGCGCGCCACGGCGCAAATTTGCCACGGTGAGAGCAATCGCCTGGAAGCCAGCATGTGCAAAATGCGCGCCGGCGAAGCGGTGACAAATGTCACCCAAAAAGCGGTTGAATTACTTGGCCCGCTCGGCTACAGCCGTGACACATTGGCGGAGAAGTGGATGCGCGACGCCAAGATCAACGACATTTATGAAGGCACCAAGCAGATCAACCAGTTGATCGTGGCCCGCAGTATCCTGGGCTATACCCGCCGCGAGTTGAAGTAAACGGCCCAGGCCGTGAGCGCCTGAGATTGACAATGAGTGAGACCCGGGTGGGGATTCGGCCGAATTTCAGCCCCAACCCTGGCCTCGATTTCCCATTCTACAAGGAGATTGGCACGCATGGCATACCGCATTGACAAAGTCGCCGTTATTGGCGCCGGGACCATGGGCGGCGGCATCGCCGCTCACCTGGCGAATATTGGCTTTCCCGTATTACTGCTCGACATTGTAACACCGGGGCTGAAAACAGAAGAAGCCAACCAACGCACCGCACGCAACCGCCTGGTGCAAAGCCTATATGACCGCATGGCCAAGGCCAAGCCCGCCAATCTGGCGCGCGCCGACCGGGCCAACCTGATCACCCTGGGCAACACCGAGGATGATCTGGCGAAAGTGGCGGATTGCGATTGGATCATCGAGGTGGTTATCGAACGCCTGGATTTGAAACAGGCCTTGATGGAGAAGTTGGAAGCGCTGCGCAAACCGGGGGCCATTATCACCAGCAACACCTCCGGCATTCCCATTCATCAGATCGCGGCGGGGCGATCGGCCGAATTCAAGGCCCATTTCCTCGGCACGCACTTCTTCAACCCGCCCCGCTACCTTCAACTGCTGGAGGTTATCCCCACTCCGGACACCGACCCGGCTGTGCTGGCCTTCATGGTCGAATTCGGCCGAAACGTCCTGGGCAAAGGCGTCGTCGTCTGTAAAGACACCCCCAACTTCGTCGGCAATCGCTTCATGTCCATCACCAGCGCCTACATCAGCGAATATGCCCTGGAAAAAGGGTATACCGTCAGCGAAGTAGATGCCCTCACCGGCCAAATCATCGGCCGTCCCAAGACCGGCACCTTCCGGCTGGCCGACCTGGTGGGCATTGATGTCATGGCCCACGTCAGCCAGAATCTGCACCCGCTCATTCCCAACGACAAATACCGGGATTATCTGCTTAGCCCCAAGAGCGCCGGCGTCGTGGAAAAGCTGCTAGCCAACAAATGGCTCGGCAATAAATCCGGCCAGGGCTACTACAAGCAGGCCACGGTAGACGGCGAACGCGTCTTTTTGGCCCTCAACCCCGACACCTTCGACTACGAGAATCAGCCCTCGCCCCGCTTCGCCTCGGTCGGCGCCGTCCGCAAAATCGAGGACATCGGGCCCCGGCTCAAAAAGATGTTTGAATTCGATGATCGCGCCGCCACCTTCGTGCGCGACCTCATCTACTTCAACCTGGCCTACGCCGCTTATGTCACCCCCGAAATCGCCTACGCCATCACCGACGTGGACGCCGCCCAGAAATGGGGCTTCGCCCATGAATTCGGCCCATTTGAGATTTGGGACAAACTCGGCGTGCCGGAGACGGTCGAGAAAATGGAAGCGCTCGGTTTTGAAGTAGCCGACTGGGTCAAAGACATGTTGGCAAGCGGTCACACCCGCTTCTACCAAAACGGCAGCTACTACGACTTCTCCAGCCAGAGCTACAAACCGGTCCAAAAGGACAAGCACAGCGTCTTTGTGGCCGATCTGTACGCGGCCAACAAGGTGGTGGCGCAGAACAGCAGCGCCAGCCTGCTCGACATGGGCGACGGCGTGGCCTTGCTGGAGTTCCATGCCAAAATGAACGCCATTGACGCCGAGATCGGCTTTATGGCTCAAACAGCCCTGGAACGGCTCAACACCGACTTCGACGCCCTGGTCATCGGCAACAACGGTCAGGATTTCTGCGTCGGCGCTAACATTGCCATGGTCGGCATCGCCGCTGCGCAAGGCATGTGGGATCAGATTGAGCAGATGGTAAAGGGCTTACAAACCGTCACCTATCAATTACGCCACGCGCCGAAACCGGTTGTGACCGCCCCGCATCAACGCGTTTTGGGCGGCGGCGTCGAGTTCGCCATGGCAGGCTGGCACGCCGTAGCCGACCACGAGACCTACATGGGGCTGGTAGAAGTGGGCGTGGGCCTGATCCCCGGCTCCGGCGGCTGCAAGGAGATCGTGCGCCGCAAGATCAACCCGGTCATGCGCGCCGAGAACGCCGACATCCTGCCCATTATGCAAGAAGTGTTCCAGCAAGTTGCCACCGCCCAGGTCGGTACGAGCGCCTGGGAAGACCGCGCCCTGGGTTATCTGCGCGACACCGACACGATTGTTTTCAATAGCGACCATCGGCTGGCTAAGGCCAAGCAGATCGCGCGGCAATTGGCCGATAGCGGCGCGCGCCCGCCGGAACCGGAGAAGGTGTATGCCGCCGGACGGGATACGCTGTACGCGATCAAGCTGGGGCTAAAGAGCTTCCGTTGGAGCGGCTTCGCCACACCGCATGATGTGGTAGTCGGCGAAAAACTGGCTTACGTCCTTTGCGGCGGCGATTTGACCGCGCCGCAGTGGGTAGACCAATGGTATTTCCTGGACCTGGAGCGTGAGGCGTTTCTGTCGTTGTGTGGCGAAGCGGCCACGCAGGCGCGCATTATGCACATGCTTCAAACCGGCAAACCATTACGCAACTAGACAGGCGAAGGAGAAATCAGCATGATGAGAGAAGCAGTTATTGTAGCCGCAAAACGCACGGCGGTCGGCAAAGGCAAGCGAGGCGCAACACGGAACTATCGCTCCGATGATATGGCGGCGGCCGTAATTCGGGCCTTGTTGGCAGAGACGCAAATAGACCCGTTGTTGGTGGATGATGTGATTATCGGCTGCGCTATGCCGGAAGGGTCGCAGGGGTTGAATTTCGGCCGAACCATTGCCATGTTAGCCGGCCTGCCCGTGAGCACCCCCGGCATGACCGTCAACCGCTTTTGTTCCAGCGGCTTACAAACCATCGCCCTGGCCGCCGAGCGCATCATCGCTAACGGCGCCGATTGCATCATCGCCGGCGGCGCCGAGACCATGAGCAAGGTTCCCATGACCGGGTTCCGCATCAATCCCAACCCGACCGTCGTAGAGAAGATGCCCGAAGTCTACATGGGCATGGGTCTCACGGCCGAGCGCGTGGCCGACGAGTTTGAAGTCAGTCGCCAGGCCCAGGACGAATTCGCCCTCAACAGCCACCGCAAAGCGGCCATAGCCCAGGCCGCCGGCTTTTTCAAAGAAGAGATTGTGCCTCTGCCCATCGAAGAGATCAGCGTCGGCGAGAATGGGCTTGAGCGGCAGAGCGTGATCTTTGACGCCGACGAACACCTCCGTCCGGATACCACCCTGGCCGGTTTGGCGAAACTCAAACCCGTCTTTCAACTCAACGGCACCGTCACCGCCGGCAACTCCTCGCCGCTGAGCGACGGGGCGGCGGCCGTCGTCATCATGGAGCGTCAACTGGCCGAGAGCCTGGGCCTGAAGCCGCTGGCGCGCTTTGTCAGTTTCAACGTCGGCGGCGTGCGGCCGGAGATCATGGGCGTTGGGCCGCTGGCGGCTGTGCCGCGTGTGCTTAAGCGCGCCGGCCTGAGCCTGAATGATATGGATGTGGTTGAACTGAATGAAGCCTTCGCTTCACAAGCCGTGGCCGTCATCCGCGGCCTTGAGCTTGACCCCGACAAGGTCAATGTCAACGGCGGCGCTATCGCACTAGGCCATCCACTCGGCTGCACCGGCGCCAAGCTCACCGTGCAAATCATCAATGAGATGAAACGGCGCCAAAGCCGCTACGGCATGGTCACGATGTGCATCGGCGGCGGCATGGGCGCGGCCGGCATCTTCGAAAACCTGAGTTAATCCAGCGCTGGCTGGCTCCTTGTTGACCGCGCAGGTCCGGCTGGCCTGCGCGGTTTCTTTTTCGCCCGCAGAATCAGCGAGCTATCCCCACAGCAGCGGCAAAGTTTCCAGACCGCGAAAGAGAACACCGGAGCGCCAGGCGAGCGGCGCATCGGGCTGCGCCAGACGTAGGTTGGGGAAGCGGGTGAAGAGCGCCGGCAGCGCAATTCTGCCTTCGAGACGCGCCAGAGGCGCGCCCAGGCAGTAATGGATGCCGTGTCCGAAAGCCAGGTGATGGGACGTGTTTCGGCCGATATTTAATTCATCCGCAGCCTCAAATTGCGCTTCATCCCGATTAGCCGACGCCAACACCACCCGCACCACATCCCCGCGCCGAATCAGTTGCCCACCTAACCATACATCGGCCGCCGCCCAGCGGGTTGTAGACGTTTCCACCGGGCCGTCATAACGCAAAATCTCCTCCACGGCATTGTCTATCAACGCCGGCTGTGCCGCCAAGCGCGCGCGTTGGTCAGGCCGCTGCAACAGCGCCAACGTTCCATTGCCGATCAGATTGACCGTGGTTTCGTGGCCCGTGACGATCAACAACGCCACCATGCTGGTCAACTCATGCTCCGTCAGGCGGTCGCCGCCGGCCTCTTCCGCCTGCAACAAGGCCGTGATCAGGTCATCGCGCGGCTGCGCCCGACGCTCGGCAAAAAGCCGGCGCAAATAGGCCAGGAAAGCGCGGATACGCCGTTTGCGCGCGCTATAGTTCAAACCACGGCTGCCCGGCGAGATAACCGCCTGCGACCATTCGCGCACCGGTTCGCGTTCAGCCGCCGGCACACCCAATAGATCGCAAATAACAATCACCGGCAAGGGCAAAGCAAAATCGGCGATCAGGTCCATTTCGGGCCGGGCCGACGCCGCATCCAGCAAAGCATCAGCCGTAGCCTGAACGGCGCTCTCCAAGCCTTTAACCCGGCGAGGCGTGAAAGCCTGGCCGACCAGAGCACGCAAACGCGTGTGCGCGGGCGGATCGGCAAAAAGCATATTCTGGTTGAGACCGGGGTGTACGGGCCGCGACGGGGAGCTATACAGGGCCGGCCGCGACGGACGGGCATGTTGCACGTCTTTCACGAAATTCTGGTTGTCCCTGAGAACCGTTATAACATCTTCATAGCGCGTCACATACCAAATGGTTGCCCCGTCCGGGGCTTGATGCGGATAAACCGGCGCCGCGCGGCGCATGGCGGCAAAAGTGGGGAAAGGGTCGGCCTTAAAGGCGGGGCTGAAGAGATCATAGTCTACCGGCGGCGCGTCAAGCATACACACTCTCCAACAAGCAGCTAACGTCGGTCGGGGCTGGGGCGGCCAGGTTGAGCCGCAGCCGCGCAATTGCGCAATGCCGCCAATTCCGTCTGCAAGCGCTCAATCTCGTGCGCCAACTCCTGGCGCACTTCTTCCCACCACACGCCCCCTTCCGCCTCCAATTGTTGCGCTTTACGCCACAGACGGGCTGTGTTTTCCTGGCGGAGCGCGTTCAACTGGCGTATGACCTTGCGCCGGCGGCGTTGACAACCCAGCCATTGCCGGCGCAGTTGCCGTACCTCTTCCGTTTCGCCCTGGCTCATGTTTGCTACCAGCGCCGGGTCTAGTTCGCCCGCCAGATCGCGCAAGGCTTCCAGGTCGCGATTGGCATAGGCCGTGTTGACGGCAGCCATCAGCGTGGTGGAATATGCCCGTTCGACGCTGGTAGCAGCCAGATCGGGGTGAAAACGGCGGGCTAATTCACGATAGAGTCGTTTTTCGGCCGATTTATCATGCGGCACATCTGTCGGCAAAATCAACTCGGCCTCCGGCGCCGGCGGCGTCGCCGCTTCGTCCCGCAGCTTCTCCTCATCCCAGGCCAATCCGAAATCTTGCGCCAATTGTAGGCGGGTCAGTAAATCTTGTTTTTCCGCGCGCAGTTCCAGAACCTGATCCACCCAGACCCCGATCTTGAGTCGGCAGTGCATACGGAAACGGTTGACCTCTGCCTGCTCGGCCGCCAGATCGGCTTCGGCCGCGACCAATTGCCGGCGCGCTTCAGCCAGGTCGGCGCGTAGTTGGCGCGCCGTCTGATCCGGCGCCGGTTGCAATGACAATGACATGCCGGCAATTATAAACGCCGCCTGCCTAACGGCAAGCAGAAACAAAAAAGGCCGGCCAGAGTACCACCCTGACCGGCCCGCGTCGGCATCTTGCCTCGCCCTATTGATTAGTTGGCGCCGGCTTGTACTCGAAAGCGTCTACACCAAACGAGCCGGACTCCCAGAAGAACATGAAACTACAATCTTCCTGGTTCTGGAAACACATAAAGACGTCGTCGTCACCCCCCTTGACTCCTTTCACATTGTAACTGCCGGTGGTGCTCAGGTAGATTTCGGGGTCGTTGGGGTTAGCCCACAAGGCATCAATGTTCTCGCCCGGCGTTTTTAGCACCGGTGAATTCAAGGCCATTTCAAAATAGCCCTGCGTTGTGCCCCCATAAACGCTGGCTTTGAAGCGGATGACCTGTTGCCCTGTGCCGGAAAGAGATGTCCCGCCGCCGGGATCGGCCGGCACGGTAAAGTTTCCAACTGTGCTGATGAGCAGGTCGGCGCCTTGTACAGCAGTGGCGTCAATCGCTTCGTCGCTTGTCGTCAGACCCACATCCGATCCATCAAACGCCAGGGTAAAACGCCCAGAGGTATTCTGACCCAGCGAAGTCGGTTTAAAAGCGACCAGGTCCTGGGGTTCAACCGTTAGCGGGGGTTGAAAACGGCGCGGAATCTGTACGGTATTGGCAAAGCCCAGCACGATCAAACTTTTCTTGAAGGCCACCGATGTCAGGTCAGTGGTAATACCCACATCGCTGCCGTCGAAGTACATGCTCCAAGTTTGCGCGCCGAGATCATAGGCCAGGATGTCCTCTGGTCCATAGGAGAGCGGGCCAATCGAGCCGCTCGAATCGGGGCTGACATAAAGGATGTTGTCTCCTGCGGGCGCAACGATAGAAAAGGGTTTCACATAGGTCTGATTCTGCCCATCAATCGCAACCTCATACGTCCACTGGCCCAGCGGCACATTCACCGGCGCATACCAGGGGAATGTGCGCGCCACCAGGTAGGGGTTTTCTGGGATAGTCTGCGTCACCTCCGGCGATGGCCAGATCCAGGAGGCAAACAGGCTATGATCTGGCCGGTAGACGGCGTAGGTTGTCACCAAATCTTCCGGCATCTCACGTTGGTAAGCTGAAAAGTAGATTGTCTGACCGGCATTTATTTCGGCGGCGTCGTTCGGCACATCGGCGTCAGGGCATTGGTTGAAAATCGGGGCATGTTCACCGACCGTCAATTTGTTCACACCTGAATTGTAATAAGGCGGCTGGGACTGCCAGAGCGAACCGGTGTCAGGATTCAACAAGTTGCATGCGCCGGCAAAAGGGTCTTTCTGCTCCCCCTGCACAAGACCAGCCGTATTGATCTCAAAATGCAGATGCGGCGCGGAGGAATATCCCGAACTACCCACGATGCCCAGATATTCGCCGGCAGCCACTGTATCGCCGATATTCTTGCTGGTGAGCGTGCCGAATTTCAAGTGTCCATACCAGGATACAGAGCCATCATCGTGGGCAACGCCGATATAGTTGCCATAAGTCACCGGCGGCACCAGGGCGCAACGTTTATCATCGGAGTCGTCGGCGAATTTTTCTACAATAATGCCGGGGGCGCTGGCAATCACTTCCACCGCATTCGCCGCCATCTGGTTCCACGGGAAGGGCCACGGCACGATATCCGTACCGCCGTGATTATAGGCAGGTGTCGTCAGGTCATAGGTACGCTGACCGCAGGCGTAGTCGAGGATCGAACCATAGTCGAGGTCGTTATCCGTCAACTGGGTAACGGCGTAGAAACTAAAATCATTCAGTCCGGCCGCCTGGCGCATAGGCCAGGCATGGGTGACGGCCGCAGTCGGCGTTGCCGGAAGTAAGCCGGCCGCGCGGAACGCAACAAGGCGTTCTTGCACTAACTGACGTTGGGCAGCGGTGGGGCCGTCATCGCCGCCGGCCACGACGTTTTCAGCGCCGTTCCAAATAGATGGACTGACGCCAGAGACCACGGTGGCGGGGAAGGTGCGCGGCGCGGCAGATGCTGCAGTGGCCGGAGTGCCGGCCGCGCGCAAGGGAAGGAACCACGTGGTCAGCCAGAGAAGGCCGACCACGCCTAAGGTAAGGGAGATGAGCAAGATCAACTTGCCCGTAATGGAGGAGATTGAGTTTGGGTTATGCATAACGAACAGACTCCTGTGCCAGGTTTATGAAGATGGGCCGGGTAATCCCGACTAAGCGCTTGAGGTGCATGCCCTGGGGACGGGGCTCACCCCGAACACTTTTGCTTTAATTGTACGGCCCGCTTGCGCTGGGCTCAATAGTACATTTGGGGGAAATTCTGGTTTTGATTGGTATCCGATACGGCTTCGCTTGAAGCCTCAAGCCGGTTCCAGGGTGAAGTGGAGCGGATAGCCTTCCAAGGTGGCGGCAAAATGCGCCTGGGCTACGCGCCGCTGGGCTTCACTGCGCGGGAGGGTTGCTACGTGGGCTAGGCCATGCTGATGAGCTTCCAACATGATGGCTTCGGCAATGATCAAAGGATGTTTGAAAATGCGCATCAAGATCGCGATGACGAAGTCCATGGGGGTGACATCATCATTATGAATGATAACCCGCCAAAGAGGCTCGGTGATCGCGTCGCTTTCAGTTTCGAGGTCGCGTTGGAGTTCCTGACCGGTGTCTGGGTGGGACATATCAGGGGCTCGTCACGGTTTGGGGCAGCGCAAGTTGGAGAAAGAAAGAGGGGGAGGGATTCGGCCGAAATCCTACTTCTGCGCTTCCAACACCTTCTTCAACGTGGCAAAATTGTTCTGCCAGGCGCGGCGATAACGCTGGGTAATCAGCGGCATAGCCAGTTTCAACGCCTCCGGCACCTCGCCTTCTGCCAATCGCGTCAACTTTGTCCCCCCTTGAACCGGCTCAAAGATATACTCGACATTCACCGGCGCGCGCCCTTGCGTCGTGCGCGCGCGCATCAGCTTGTTCGGCTCAAAGGCCACAATCTCCGTTTTCACTTCCACTTTGCGCCCGCGCAACGACTTGGTCACCATCGCCATGCTACCTACGCCAACCGCCCCTTCCGTGGTAAAACGCGCCGCCAACGTCTCGGATATCCACTGGGGGAAGTTCTCCAGGTTGGTCACATAGGCGAACACTGTCTCAACGGGCTGTTCAATGACGATACTGATTTCAACTTTCATCCTGAATCCTTTAGTTTTATGGGAGATCAAACCAGGCCGATTAACCAATCGGCGACAACCGCCCTGTTAGTTTTCTGCCGGCGGCGCGCTGGGGCGCGCCAATGACACATAATCAAAAGCCATCACGCCGTTGCGCGCTCGCGTCAGATGCGACCCGCGACTAAAACCCGGTGGGTCTAGGCGGCGAGGCTGACTCCCGTCAAGCGGCAATTCCCACATGCCCCATTGTCCATCGCGATTGGAGTGCATGAGCAAAAAGCGGCCGTCCGGCGTGATGAACGGACTGCGGCTATCTCCCTCGGCATCATTTGGCAAGGTCTCCACCGAGCCGCCGGTGGCCGACACGCGACAAATGCGCTGATGGCCGGCAACCTCGGTGAAAAAGTAGATATGTTGCCCATCCTGACCATACCACGGGCGCAATTGCCAGCCTTCGGTCAATAATGGCCGCGGCTCAGCCCCGGCGGCTAACCCGATCGTCCATAAACGATAGCTGCCATCCCGGTTGGAGACAAACGCCACCGTGTCGCCCGCCGGATTAAAGACCGGACGTTGATCCTGAGCCGCCCCAAAGGTCAATTGACGCGCCTCGGAGCCATCGCTGCGCATGATAAAGAGATTGAGCGGGGAATCTTCTTCCAGCGCGCCACTGGGAGATAGATTTTCGGCCGAAAATCGCCGGTCCGTCGCGCGGTCTGAGGCAAAAACCACATAATCTCCATCCCAGGAAAAAGAGGGGTGAAGGGCGCATTCGTCAGGTGGGGTTAAGGGCGTCAAGCTCTTGGCCGTCAGATCAGCCAACCAGAGCCGCGGCGGGCCGCTATGGCTGCCGGCAAAAACGACCAGATTGCCGTCCGGGTGAACACAAGATTGGAAGTACATGCCGCCCTCCGGCGACACCCGTTCTACCGTCCCATCAGGCAACCAGACATAAACTTGAGCCACAAAAATCATACAACGATCTCCCAGTTATGCGCCGCGCGTCGTTTCCCTTGGCCTGCCGGCGGGCGAATCACGCCATAATCGGCCGGGCCCCTTCACAGCGCAGACGCCAATCCTGGTGCAGTATAGTGGAAGCGAGTAGAAATGGCAATAGACTATGCCGGCAGATGAAAGGCGCGAACGCACGCGGGAGCATTGGCAAAGAACGTCGGGTGTGTTACTGTTAGCAGATGTTATCACTACGCCGCGCTATCCAGGCCACTTTGCGCCCGGCTGCTTACCACGGCCAGGGGCAAAAAACGCCGTTTTTTGAGGGTTGGTATTGCAAGGTGGTGGATCGTCCAGCGACCACTGCTCTGGCCGTGATTGTGGGAATTTATCGGGGCGAGCCGCCGGCTCGTTCGTTGAGTTTCATTCAGGTGTTGGATGCCCGGTCGCACCAACTGACGTTGTATGAGTTCCCGGTGGAACAGTTTCAAGCTTCGGCCGAAATTTTTGATGTGCGGGTGGAGGGGAATCGGTTTTCGGCCGAATCGCTCACCCTCAACCTCCCCCATCTCAGCGGCCACCTCACCTTCCACCACACCCAGCCCTGGCCCGTCACCCCTTTTGCCCCCGGCATCATGGGCTGGTACGCCTGGATGCCCTTCATGGAATGTTATCACGGCGTCGTCAGCCTCGATCACAGCCTGCAAGGCACACTCACCCTGCGCGGCGAACCCATTGAATTCAACGGCGGGCGGGGCTACATCGAAAAAGATTGGGGGCGTCGCTTCCCCGCCACCTGGGTGTGGGTACAATCCAACCACTTCGCCGAAGCCGGCGTTAGTCTCACCGCCTCCACCGCCATGATTCCCTGGCTGGGTCGCGCCTTTCGCGGCTACATAGCCGGCTTCCAACATGCCGGCGTTCTACACCGCTTCACCACCTATAACGGCTCGCAAACCGAGCGCCTGAGCGTCGGCGAGCGTCAAATCGAGTGGGTCATGCGCAATCGCAGCCACCGGCTGGCCCTCTCCATCACGCGCGCCGGCGGCGTCCACCTCTATGGTCCTACCCCTGCCGGACTAGCCCCTCTTGTCGAAGAGACCATCGGGGCCGACGTCGTGGTTCAGTTTAGTGCTCTCGGCGGGGCAGTTATCTTTGAGGGCCGCGGTCAACCCGCCGGCCTGGAAGTGCATGGAAATGTGCAACAACTCCTCCAACTAAACGAATAGTGGGGGCCGGACAACACCTCCAGCAATCGCCCCAAAAGGCAGTAACCCTGGCCTGTTAGCCGGGTTTTCTCTAATAGATTCTAAACACAAGGAGAGAATGATGGGAATATTGAGTTGGATCGTTTTTGGCGCGTTAGCCGGTTGGGTCGCCAGCCTCATCATGGGCACTAATCAACGACAAGGTTGCCTGGGTAACATCATCGTCGGCATCGTCGGCGCTCTCCTGGGCGGTTTTCTCATTGATTTGCTCGGCTTCGGCGGCGAGAACTTCGCTTTCAACATTCGCAGTTTCATAGTCGCTGTGGTGGGGGCCGTGTTACTGTTGGGCATCGTTCGGATGGTGCGCCGCTAACAGCCGCTACTGTTGCCTGCCTCAAGACCGGTTCTGTCTCTCAGGCCGGTCTTTTTTTGTTGGGCGCGCCTTCGCGTCCCCCAATCTCCAAACCTGTGTCCCCCAAGTGGGGGGCTCGATGTCCCCTGACCAGCCGATGTTGCTGGCGAGAGTTCGTTGTAGCATTTAGGTATGATCTGTGTGTTCTCAGTTGGCAGCGGGCTCCCTAAGTCCGTTCAACCCTCCGGCTCTTGTTGCCGAGTTTGAGTCCGCCTGAGAAAGTTTAACACCATCTATGTCGAACCACTAACCTGGTCTCTACAGGAGAATGGTCTCATGCCTGAACCAAAACCGAAGCCTATCCTACTATCACGAGCAACATTTCTCTGGAAATTCCTCATGCTCATTGGCGTAATAGCCGGCGGCCTGATCGTCTGGCTAGGCGCATGGGCGCTTCCGGCGCAGACAGCCTTTCCCGGCCACCGAGCCTACTTTCCATTCATAGCCAAAGAGTATCCGCACATCATTGGCGACGACTTCTTCATCGGTTGCGCCATGGCCCACTGCACGCCCAACATGTCAGACAACGCTCATATGGAACTCCCCGTGGGGGACGTGGCGCGCATCTGGGGGCCGGATCACGCCGCCGGCGGTTCAACCTATGGCGTCGGATGCACCTCCAACACGAAGATCGCGGCCTGCGCCTACTATGCCGCTCTGACCGTCTATGACGGGGCCGGCAATATCCAATGGCAAAAAGACCTGGGGCCGGCCACCTGGACCTCCGCCCCTATCGTCACGCCCTTTAATACCGTGGTGGCTGCTTCAGCTGGCAAGCTCGTCCATTATGACCGAATGGGCAAAGAAATGTGGGCAGACACCAATTTCCAAGGCTTTGCCATCAGTCCGGTGATTTTGCAGCCGCAAGCGGTTTTGGTGGTGGCCACGGGCGGCGGCGAGTTGATAGCCTTTGATCTGTGGACAGGGGAGCGGCTGGCCGGGCCGATGGCCATAATGCATCGCGAAGGGCCCGACACCTACCCTTGCCGCACCTGGAACACGCCAGGCGTGCGCATTGGACACAACCGGTTTTATGTTTCGACGGATTGCTCCGTTATCGGCTCCAACGCCTCCTTCCTCATGGCCTACGACCTTGACCTCAACAGCCAAACTGGTTTTATCCAGGCCTGGGAATTCCCTTTCGCCGGCTACAGCGGCGCCAGCCCCACAGTCATTAATGACCGCATCTACTTCGACGGCAGCCCGCTCGACGATGTAGACATCCCCTATGCCTTCGGTGTGCGTGATCTGGGCAGCTCCGGGATAGAATTATGGCGACATGAAATGAACGGCCCGATTCAGACCTCATTCCCGCATGACCCACGTGGCGGGTTATGGGTCTTCACCTGGCGCTGGGCCAATGATAACTTCGCCCTCCACCCAGAAGTGCGCCGTCTCGATGAATTCACCGGGAATGTCATCCAGTCTTTTCGTGTGGATGAACTGGTAGCCGATGACCCCGAGAATCCGCCGCCGGCTACGCCGGGCTCCATCATGACCATCGCCGATGGGCCGGATGGCCCTGTCATGCTCATTGGGGCGATGGTTCCGCTCAATGAAGATGAACCCTTATGCGAAGTGGCGGACGGATGGATTCTGGCAGTAGACCTGATCTCAAACCTGGCTCTGTGGAAGGTGCGCACCCCGATTCATGATATCTTTACCGGCACGCGGGAGTTCTTCCCCACCCAATATACCATCCTGAACCATCCAGCGGACGGGCGCAAAGTCGTGGTAACCGCCGGCAATTGCACAGGGGCGTTGGGCATCAGCTACCCATTCACCCAAAGCAACCCGCAAAACCGGCGGTAAAAGCCGGAGCGTGAAGGCTCTCACCCCAATAATACCTTTCTGGTAATTCTCCTCCCAAGCTGTGGTAAAGCTGGTCGCATCGGCTGCCGTTAGTCCAACAGCGCCTATGTCCCAACCGGGTTATTTGCTGGCTTACAGTCGCTTGCTTGCCCATCCCATTCCCAAAGCTCTGGTTGGGGGGATGTCCATCTTCATCTGCCCTCCCCGGCAAGTTCTACATTTGGAATTACTGCCCTCTTCCTCACCGGTTGGCATATCCGGCCAACATCAGGTACGATCAGGTTGTACATTCCCCGTTAGACTCATGCGCTACGGGCGCAAAGTCGGGCGCTACCCTGACAGTAGGATAGAATATGAGGGCTTGGTTACGCGCATTTCCCTGGAAGTTTTATCTGCTTGTCTTGCCGGCAGTCGCGGCTATTTTAGCTTGGCTGTTGCCAGTAACCCCAACCGCATTTACCGCCCGACCTGGCAACCAAGCCTATTTGCCGTTCATAGCCAAAGAGTACCCGCGCATCCTGGGCGATGATTTCTTCGTCGGCTGCGCTATGGCCCATTGCACCCCCAACATGTCTGATAACGCCCACATGGAAGTGCCGGTGGGTGATGTGGTGGCGCGCATCTGGGGGCCCGATCGCGCTGCGGGCGGCTCAACCTATGGCGTCGGATGCACCTCCAACACCAAAATCGTGGCCTGCGCTTATTTTGCCGCCCTCACCGTTTATAGCGGCTCCGGCCATATCCAGTGGGAGAAAGACCTGGGCCTGGCAACCTGGACCTCCGCTCCCATTGTCACACCCTTTGACACGGTGGTGGCCGCTTCCGCCGGCAAGCTTGTCCATTATGACCGGATGGGGAATGAGTTGTGGGTCAACACCGACTTTCAAGGCTTCGCCATTAGTCCGGTGGTTTTGCAGCCGCAAGCGATTTTGGTTGTAGCTACGGGCAGCGGGGAATTGGTGGCCTTTGACCTGTGGACCGGCGAACGGCTGGCCGGGCCGATTGATATGGTGCATCGGTCAGGACCGCGCGTCTATCCGTGCCGCACCTGGAATACGCCAGGCGTGAGAGTTGGGCATAACCGTTTCTATGTTACGGCCGATTGCTCCATTACCGGCTCCGACGCCTCCTTCCTCATGGCCTACGACCTTGATCTCAATAGCCAGAGTGGTTTCCTGCAGGCCTGGGATATACCCTTCACCGGCTACAGCGGAGCCAGCCCCACCGTCATTGACGACCGCATCTACTTCGACGGCAACCCGCGCACCGATATGGACACCCCCTACATATTCGGCGTGCGTGATCTGGGCAGTTCCGGGGTGGAATTATGGCGGCGCGAAATGAACGGCCCATTACAAACCTCGCTGGCGCATGATCCGCGCGGCGGGTTGTGGGTTTTCACCCTGCGTTGGGCTAACGATAACTTTGCCCCCCACCCGCAAGTTCGCCGCTTGGATGAATTCACCGGAGATGTCATCCAATCCTTTCGAGTGGATGAATTGGTAACCGATGACCCCGAAAACCCACCGCCGGCTACGCCGGGCTCCATCATGACCATCGCCGATGGACCGGATGGCCCCGTCATGCTTATCGGGGCTGTCGTTCCGCTCAACGAAGAGCAGCCATTATGTGAAGTACAAGACGGCTGGGTTCTGGCGGTTGATCTGACCTGGAACCTGGCTCTGTGGAAGATACGCACCCCGATTCACGACATCATGACCGGCACGCGGGAGTTCTTCCCTACCCAATATACTATTCTGAACCATCCAGTTGACGGGCGCAAAGTCGTAGTCACCGCCGGCAGTTGCGTAGGGGCAATGGGCATCAGTCGCCTATTCACGGAAAGCAACCCACAAAACGTTGCCAGTCAACGCTGATCAGGGCCAGGGCGTAAAAGCCGGGGCCACAATGACGTCTTTTTAGCGGGCGACTTCCCAAGCCAGATGTTGTAATTCCGGGGCAATGAGCTTTTCCCAGGCCAACTGAACTGCCTGTGGAGAGCCTGGCACAGAGATAATCACTTTACCGCGATAGACGCCGGCCGTGGCGCGAGAGAACATCGCGGCCGAACCCACCTGCTCATAGCTCAACAGGCGAAAGAGTTCACCGAAACCGGGCAGCGTCTTTTCCAGTCGCCGGCTGAGCGCGTCATACGTAGTGTCCCGGCGCGAGATACCCGTGCCGCCATTGAAAAGAATGATTTGGGCCTGACCGCCGGCGAATTCATCCAGGGCTGCATCAACTTGAGTGGGTTCATCCTTGATCAACCGGTAGCCAACCAATTGATGACCCGTTGCAGCCAGTTGTTCCCGCAAATAGTGGGCGTTGGTGTCGCTGTCCGGCGTGCGGCTATCACTGACCGTAACTAGCGCCAGCGCGATCGGGCCTTTCTCGGCCGCCAGTTTCTTGTGGGTTGCGCTACTCATGCGCCGCAACTACATTGACCGCAGCCGCAGCCTCCACCCGAGGCCAGGTTTAGAGGGATAGATTCCGACCGCGGCCCCGCCGCGCCGCTTTGACCTGACACCACAGCTATAGCCGTTAGTACTTTGCGTGTGTTTTCACTGCCGCAAGCGCAGCGGGCCAAGTCAGGCGCGCGCTCGAATGAACGACGCTCAGTAAAATGGCTATGGCAATCCTGGCAGAAGAACTCATACATAGGCATAAATACCTCACCTTAAGCGCAAATCGCCGCCGATAGAGCATTCCGTTCTATCGGCGGCGACAACTGACCTATGCAGGCGGACAGGCCGACCTATTTCTTTTCGCGATAGATGACGTGGCGGCGTAAAATGGGATCGTATTTGCGCAGCTCTAACCGCCCCGTATCATTGCGGCGGTTTTTCATCGTCACGTATAAGTGACCGCTTTCTGTGCTCAACATACGAATTACTACGCGCGCCCCTTTCTTCTTTGCCATGTTCAGTTGCTCCAACTATCTTTCAAATGCAGGTAGGTATTATATCCCATCTGGCGGGGGTGTAAAGGCCGGCGCAAATTTTGCCGGCAATTCCAAACTATGGGGAAAGAGGGGCAGGTTCTAGCTACGGTAGCTTTGCAGTTTACTTTTAGAACGCATCAAGCGTAGAGACAGAATCGGCAGTTAACCAACCGATTCCATTTAAAAATCCCCAGCGCGGAACCGTCTTGATCTTCCCTTGTTGCCACGATTTGTTTGACGGCCAAAGTCTGCCGCCACTTAGCAAGCTACAGCTTTCTAATTCCCTGCTTCTTCGCTGCTGCCAACAGTTTGTTCCTTGGTCGGACTTTCGGCGGACTGACCGGCTGCATCGCCCGCAACCGGCTCGGTAGTGCGGCGAACGACACGCCGGCTTACTCTTCTCACTGTGCCTCGTGCGATTGTACGTCGTGCGATCCTGCGTCTAAAAAACATTGGATTACCTCCCAACAGTTATAAAACAAGAGTCGCTCACGTTGCCCAGCCATTCATTCGACTGCGTCGCGCAACCTATTCCAATTCTAAATAGTGTATAAGCTGCAATGGATGAAAGCAAAGCAACGCAAGTATAATCTTAAGTATACAGCCAAACGGCGGCCATGTCAACCTCAATAAACGCTATGGCGGGGGCGATAGCCTAAAAGCGCCAAAGAAAAAGCTGTTGGAGCAGGTGAGGGAGACGCTATTGAGGGAACTTTGCGGCTTAGCTTGAAATTCGGCCGAATTTCCTCCATCGCCAACCCAACAGGCGAGAAAAGGGTAGATAGCCCAGACCAATTGCGGTATCATTTGGCGGGGCATTCGCATATCCCGCCCGCGCGAGAAGAACCTTTGCCGGCTAACGACATTTTCCTTCAAGCCATGACCCGATGTCTGTTCACCGCCGCGCCGGAATTCAGCCACCTGGCCTGGCAAGAATTTCAGACGGCTGTGCGCCAACCCCAACTAATCGGGTGGCTCACGCCGGGCGTCTGCCTGGCAACGGCCGAGGAACCGTTCGCGCAATTGGGCGAAGCCTGGCGAGCGCAGTCGCCTATCTATGTGCGGCATGTTTGTCCGGCCGCAGTGATGACAACGTTGAACCATACCTCCCAAGACGTGGAAGCGTTGCGCCGGGCCGTTGTGGAGCATTTAGCCGACCAGATGGTGGCCGACCTGAGCTTCTCTGTGCAGACTCGTCTTTTGGACCCCACAACCCCCTACAAACCGTTCGATGTGAATGAGCGCCTGGCGCAAGCGCTACAGGCCGAATGTGGGGCCAGACTGGATGTGCGCGCGCCGCAACAGATCGTGTCGGTGGCAGTCGGGCGACTGGCAGACGCGTGGGTGGGGCTGGCCGGCGTATCTTTGGCGGCGCACAATCTGTCGGATTGGGCCGGCGGCGTGCGTCGCTTCAAACGGGAACCGGATCAAATTAGCCGGGCGGAGTTTAAGTTGCTGGAGGCGTGGGAACTGTTT
>JAYRVN010000472.1:0-3325 GCA_041918535.1 Chloroflexota bacterium | reverse complement strand
CGGGGAAAATTTCCTCGGTGACGCTGGCGCCGCCGACCAAATGGCGTTTTTCCAGCACTAGCACGCGCTTGCCCGCTTTGGCCAGGTAAGCGGCGGTTATAAGGCCGTTATGCCCGCCGCCGATGATGATTGCATCGTATTTTTGAGCCATGATTTTCTCCGCCGCCTACTGCTTTTTGCGCTCCGGGTCAAAGAAGGGCGTTTTGACCAGGGTCGCGTTGACCTGCTCACGACTGAACTCCACGGTCACTTCCATTTTGATCGCAGAGCCGATGACGGCATGCTCGCGCAAGACCGTGCCGATGGCGATATATTGTTTAAGGATGGGGGAAAAGGTTTGACTGGTAGCTTGCCCGATTTGCCGGCCGTCTTTGTACAGGGGTACGGCGGCGCGTGAGGCGCGCCCGGCCACGCGAGGCGGCAGGTTAACCCTGGCAAATAGGCGTTCCAGGTCCGACCAATCTATCCACAAACCAACAAAAGCCCATTTCGAGCCGCGCGCTTTTTCGGCGCGGAGGGCTTTTCGGCCGATAAAATCCCCTCCCTCCAAAGCCACGGCCCAGCCCAGCCCCAGTTCAAATGGCGACGATTTTTGCTCCTCAATGACCGCGTGGTGGGATGAGACATAATCCACGGCCAGCAGCAGCAAACCCGCCTCAATGCGCGCAATATCCAGCGCCACCATGCCTGCCGGCAACGCCCCGTAGCGTTGCCCCGCCTCTTGCAGGCGGTCCCACAGACGTTCGGCATGTTGGGGGCGCACCCACAACTCATAACCCAGGTCGCCGGTGTAGCCGGTGCGCGAAACCGTTACGGGAAAGCCGTCCAAAGCGCCGTGGGCCAGCCGGAAGAATTTTAACTTATCGAAATCAATGCCGCCGACGGTTTCCTTGAGCATGGCGCGGCTGTTCGGCCCCTGGAGTGAGAGCGCCGCCAGGTCGTCCGTCACCTCCACCACTTGGGCGTTGAGGCCGTAGCCGACATCTTGAAACCAGCGCAGACTGGGATCGGCCGATGTGACGCGGTAATGGTTGGCGTCCAGGCGCGACACCGTGCCGTCGTCAATCACTTTGCCGTCTTCGTCGCACCACGGGGTGTAGAGCACCTGTCCCACGCGGCATTGGGTGACATCGCGCGTGACGACGCGGTCAACCAACCGGGTGGCGTCCGGCCCGCTGACTTCATATTTGTACAGGGGGGAGACGTCAATCATGGCGGCGCTGTTGCGGATGGCGTAGTATTCGCGCTCGTGCGACGGTTCATACAGGCTGGGGGCGAGGTAGCCCGACCAGTTGCGCCATTCATAGCTTTCACACAGGGGGGCCAGGCGTGAATGAAAGGGGGTGGGTATGGGCATAGCGGCTCCTTGGCTTGATTTTACGACCAGATGGCGGGCCCGCCCGGGCGGATGGTGGGGCGGGCGCGCTAACGGCGGCGGGTGTGGCGGCGTTGGCGCGGGCCGCTGTCACCGTCGGCAGTTTTGTCCGGCGGGGGCGGCACAAAGGGCAGTTCGGTTTGCTCGCGCAAGCCGCTGTGGATGAGGCGGCGCAATTCAGCGGCGGCGGCGGGGTCGGTGTCTATGGGTGTGTAGGCAGAGAGGCGGTGATCAATTTCGGCCGAAACCCGTTGCTCCAAGGTTGGCTGACCCGCTTTTGTCCAATTCTCCCGATTCTCCCGATCTATCACCCGACCGGGCAGATACAATTCCTGCGGCCAATGTCGCAGCGTGTGATCGGCCGTGATCAGATGCTGCTCCGCCAACAGCGCGCGCGCCAACTCCAATGTGGGCAAATCCTCTAGCGGCCGCACCTCGCGCACAAGGCGCAATGCCTGACCGCACACTTCATTGTCAAACACCAGTTTTGCTAGACTGAACACCAGCACATAATCCAGCAGCCCCGGGCCGGAGACGGAATTGATGCCCGCCAACGCGGCCAGCAGGGCAGTCGTGGCCGTCTCTGCGCCTGCCTGCGCGTCCAGGAACTTGCCGTCGCTGAGCGCCAGATAAGCTTGCGTCGGCAGCCCCAACGTCTTGGCGACCGCCACGTAAGCCATATCCAGTTGCAGCGCCTCCACGGCCACCATGGGCGAGGTGGCCGCCTGCATGTGAAAGGTGGCGGGCGCGCCGCCGAACAGCACCGGCGCGCCCGGCCGGATGATCTGAGCCATCGTCAGGCCGGCCAACACATCGGCGACATGAAAAACAGTCGCCCCGACGACCGTCACTGGCGCGATCAAGCCCATCAGCGTCACCGGCACGATCTCCACGGGCACGCCGCACTCGACGCAATCCACCAAGTTCTGGCAGGAATCCTCGCTATAGCGGAACATGCCGGTAGCGGTAATGGTGAAAATGGACATGGGCCGGGCGATGAGATCAGCCCGGTCATGGCGGAAAAGCTGCAGCATCTCCGTCATACGGGGAACCCCATGCTCGGTGAAGGCCCCGGAAACGACGGGTTTCAATGATTGGGTTAGGCACAGGTAAAGCCGCCAGGCATCGGATACCTGCGGCTCAATGTCGTCATTGGTGGAAAAGGCGGTTGCCAGGTAGGCGATGTGGGGCAGACCGTCGGCCAGACGCACATATTCTACGAAATCGGCGGTGTTAGCCAGGCGGGTTTGCCCGGTGCGGTGGTCCAACACTTTTAGCCCGCTAGAGCCTGGCGCGAAATGGACGTTGTCGCCGCCCAACTCGGCGTGGGGTCGGCCGGCGCGATCGTACAGGGTGAAAGCGCGGGGCGCGGCGGCGATGGCGGCGGCAACCACGTCGGGCGGGAAGAGGATACGCCCGGTGGCGGGGTCGGCTTGGAGGCCGTGTTCTAGCAACCGTTCGCGCAGGGCCGCGCCGCGCACCTCAATGCCGATGTCGCTCAGGATACGTTGCGCTTCGGTCAGAATTGACTGGATCAGGTCATCGCGCATGAGGCTGAGAGTGGGTCGCATGGCGTTATCCGGCTGGGTGGGTTCACACGGTGAACTACAATTCCAAGATGATTGACCATTGTAACCGGCTTTGCTATATTTGCCACCATTCCTGATGGGGTGACCGATGAGCGAAGAAATAAATTTAGGCGAATTGCCGGACGACGCGTTGTTCGAGTTGATGCTGGACGATCTATACGACGGGTTAGCGGCCGAGATTGAAGCGGAAGTGCGCGAAGCGCTGAGGCGCGGTTTTGAGCCATACACGGTGTTGAACCGGGGGTTGGTGGCCGGCATGGACGTGGTGGGCGAGGATTTTCGCGACGGCATCTTGTTTGTGCCCGAGGTGCTGATGGCGGCTAAAGCGATGAAGGCAGGCATGACGATTCTGCGGCCGTTG
>JAYRVN010000471.1:0-13335 GCA_041918535.1 Chloroflexota bacterium | reverse complement strand
TCAATAGCAGAAATATTCTTGTTGTCGGGGCATACGCGTTTTTGGTTATATTTGTGTTCAAGTTTACCAATTCTGACTTTGTGATTAACATGGGTCAGTTGGTGGCTAGAGCAGCGCCCGTGTTGATCGCCATGATCATGGTTTCCGGCGGAATGATTAAGAGAAACGCGACACCACGCGATACCAGGCTGGAGCCCTTGCCGGCCAACGCTTTGGTTGGAACACCCTTACCAGGCCTTAGGAGATAACATGGCGATCTCACCGAGAAAGGCCCTGTTGCTGACAAAGAACATCATGGGATTTCGGCCGAATGACATCATTCTGGCCTCATTCCCGCGCGCAGGCAGCACTTGGGTGCGCTTTATCCTGTGCAGTTACCTAAGCCTACAGGAAATGTCCGGGCAGGCAGTAGACCTGCAGATTCTGGACGACATCATGCCCACGCTTAGTCAGAGCGATCTGACGGAGCGCTGGTCATACGCGGCCTTGCCACGTTTCATCAAGACGCATCAACCCCATCGTCCTCTGATTTTCAATACGCCGCGCAGGGTCGTTTATGTCTTGCGTGATCCGCGCGATGTCGCCGTGTCGTATTATCGCTATCTGCAAAACCATACCCAACGTCAGGCGCCGTCAGAGTTCTCCGCCTTTCTGCGCCACGAGCGTTATGGCCTGGCCGCTTGCATCCGACATTTCTTATCGTGGGCGCCGCATGTCAACTTCACCTTACGCTACGAAGCGCTGAAAGGGGACACGGGCGCTGCCATGTCTTCGCTCTTTACCGCCTTGAACATCCCGGTTGATGGCGAGGTTTTGCGCGAGGCGATAGAGAGGTCCGACTTTCGGGCCATGCGCGCGGTTCTGGAGCAGAAGGGCTTATCACATGCGGAGCGTTTCACCCCGGCCTTTCGCGTGGTCAATAAGGGCTCAACCCAAGAGTGGGTTAGTTACTTCTCCGAGAGTGATATTGCCCTGTATGCACAACTGCGTGAGCGCCTTGAGTTTGAACCATATCCTTAAGTCAAACATTTCGGCCGATTGGTGACGCTCTCTGTCGAACCTGGTTGAGGTGAGTGTGAACATCATTCTATATGTATGTGACGCCTTGCGGGCCGACCATCTAACCTGCTATGGCTATGGCCGCCAAACATCACCCCAGCTGGACGCTTTGGCAAAGGATGGGGTTTTGTTTGAGAATTGCTTCGCGTCTTCCACCTGGACGCGGCCCTCGGCGGCATCCTTGCTCACTGGCGTCTACCCGGCTGTGCATATGACCAACGCCCGGCGGCGTGTATTGCCCCGACATATGACCCGTTTATCTGAGTTCCTGGGCCGGCGCGGTTATCGAACAGGCGGCTTCTCGACCATGGCCAACGTCTCTAGTGACGTTGACTTTGATTATGGGTTTGATGTATTTCATGACCTGTTCCGCGAGCCAGAGATTGTGGCCCGACGCCAGGTGCGGGACCTGATCGTGGAGGATGAGATTGGCGGCATTGGCGGAGCGGCTTCAGTCGCCATCCCGCACGCGGATGATATTCACCCGTTCTTGTTTCCCTGGTTACTTGAACACCGTCATTCACCCGCTTTCAGCTTTGTCTGGTCAATTGAACCGCACGCCCCCTATATTCCGCCGACGGAGTTCCGCCCCTTTTCCGGTTCGGCCGGGGCCGATGCGCGCGAAGGGTGGCCCGAACACTTGCGCCGCGCAGGGGCGACTGATCGCCAACGTCTGATTGATTTGTATGATGACGAAATTTACTATAACGACTATTGCCTGGGTCAGTTGGTCGCCTTCTTGAAGCAAGAGAATTTATACGATGACACATTGCTCGTCGTGTTGGGCGATCATGGCGAAGCTTTCTTCGAACATCGGGTTTACGGCCACGGCTTCCTGCCTTACGACGAACTAATCCATGTGCCCCTGATTATGAAATTGCCATATGCTCAACATGCGGGCGCGCGCGTCGGCGCTTTGGCGGAGCTGATAGATGTGTTCCCCACGTTGCTGGCAATTGCCGGATTAACCGAGAACCTGCCGTTGACATTGCAAGGGCATAATTTGCTGCCGCTCATAGCGGGAGAGGCAACCGAAGTTCGGTCGCACGTGTGGTCCGACACTTTTTCCCCCGATTCGTCCAATCAGGATCATTATTTATCTGTGCGCACACCGGACTGGAAGTTTATCCAGGTGGAGAAAGCCACCGGAACGGGGCAACGCCTGATGGCTTCATGGCGTCGGGTATGGGCGAGCGGCTTTCGTTTGGGATTCGGCCGAATCCTCCGTCACTGGCGCAAAAACTACGGCCAACGAGCCAACATCTATCTCTTTGATCTCCAGGCAGACCCCGCCGAGCAGAACAACGTAGCTGGCGCGCATCCCGAACATGTGGCCCGCTTCCAACAACTTCTAGCGGAATGGCAGGGCCGGAACGCGGCTCTGGCTACGCAGTTGGGCAGCCCAACCGACCAACGCCAGGAAGATGAAGAATTGCGTCGGCAATTAGAGGCATTGGGCTATCTATAAGGAATGCGCGGATGCCTGTTACGATTGCTGTCAACGCCATGACCATCGGCTCGGCTCCATCGGGCGGGCGCACCTACTTGCTTAATCTCGTGGCCGAGCTGGCCGAACTGGCCGGAGATAGCTATCGGTTTGTTGTCCTGGCGACGCCGCCTGTCGTGCGTCAATTTCAGGCTCGGATCAATGCGTCCAATGTCACCTACGCCGCTTTCCCCGATTGGTTGGCCGGCCCGGCTTTTCGGGTTGCGTTTGAGCAATTCTATCTGCCCGGGTGGTTGTGGCGGCAGCGCGTCACGCTTCTTTTTGCTGCCCGCAATACGATGCCGCTCCTGGCGCCTTGTCCGACCGTCATCGGCGTGTTAAGTATGCACCTTAACTATGAAAACCAGCGCTTACCCTGGTGGCGTCGTATTTACGGGCCAAACATCCTGCGCGCTTCCGCCCGGCGCGCGCGCGCCTTTGTCTCCATCTCGGAATATGCCGGACAGACCTACATAGAGAAATATGGCGTTCAGCGCGAACGCCTCTATCCTGCGCCGCTAGGCTACACGTTGCCCGCGCCATCGGCCGATACCATGCCGACCGCCCCGTTGCCGACCAAGTACTTGCTCTTTGTGAGCACGCTCTTTCCCCACAAGAATGTGGCTCTCTTGTTGCGCGCCCTGCCGCTGGTGTTACAGAGTGAACCGGCGTTGAAATTGGTCGTCATAGGGCGCGACCCGGGCGGCGAGTTGGCGCGTTTGCAGCAGTTGGCGGCGACGTTGGGGATCAGCGACCACGTTGTTTTCTGCGGCGCGGTCAGCGACGCCGAATTGGGGCGCTGGTATAGGCAGGCTCGCGTGTTCCTTTTCCCGTCTTTGACGGAAGGTTTTGGCCTGACCGTGTTAGAAGCGATGGCCCACGGTCGCCCGGTTATCGCCAGCAATAGGACCTCTATCCCGGAAGTGGTTGGGGAGGATGGCATCTTGCTTGACCCGACCGATGAGCGCGCCTGGGCTGAAGCCATCATTGGCTTATTGCGCGACCCGGCTGAGGCTGAACAATTGGGACGGCGGGCTGCCGCGCGCGCCCGATCGTTCACCTGGCAACGCACCGCAGCGATCACGCTGAACTGCTTCAAAGAGGTGTTGAAGCGAGAGGCTGAGAAGCGCCGGCCGAGCGTTTAGGCTCGATCGGTAGGGTCGCGACTTTACTTAAGGTGATGGATCATGCATGTTATCATTTATGCTCTAGACGCGTTACGGGCGGATCATCTGGGATGTTACGGCTATGAACGGCCGACCAGCCCGGTCATAGATGCGTTGGCGCGCGACGGCATTGTGTTTGAAAACTGTTTTACGGCCACAACCTGGACCCGGCCGGTAGCGGCGTCGTTATTGACGGGGGTATATCCGGGCGTGCATCGCACCCGGTCGCGCGGGGAGATGTTTTCGGCCGATATTCCGCGCTTGCCCGAACTCCTGCAAAAAGCCGCCAACTTCAAAACTGCCGCCTTCATCACCATGGGCAACATCGCCGGCGAGATTGGCTTCAATCGCGGCTTCGACCAATATCACGACCTGTTCCGCGACCCGGCCATCCTGCTCAAACGCCGCCGCCTGGACGCCGTGGCCGCCGCCATGCTGCACGCCCGCGATGAAGAGATGGCCCTGCCCCGCGCCGAGGATATTAACGCTCCCCTGTTTGACTGGTTGGAGGCGCATCCCCAGGCCAACACTTTCAGTTTCATTTGGTCGATTGAACCGCATGTGCCCTATGATCCGCCGCCCGGTTATCGCCGCTTTGCGTCGCCTGAGCGTTTGCGGCCGAACGAAGGGGAGCAAGACGACATCCGAACTGCCGGAGCCGCCGATCGACAACGCCTGATGGATTTGTATGATGATGAGATCGCCTACAATGATGCCTGTATCGGCCGAATCGTTGACTATCTCAAAACCCACGCCCTCTATGATGAAACCCTTTTTATCATCCTCGGCGACCACGGCGAAGCCTTTTACGAACACGACGTCTACTCCCACGGTCATGCCCCCTTCGACGAAGTCATCCACGTGCCGCTCATCCTCAAACTGCCCGGCCAGGCCCATGCCGGCGCGCGCGTAGCGGCGCTGGCGGAACTGATTGACGTAATGCCCACCGTCTTGGCCGGGGTCGGCCATGCTCCGGCCACATTGACGCCCGCCCCCTTTTGCCAGGGACACAACCTGTTGCCTTTGGTGGAGGGTCAAACCGCCGTGCGCGAATTCGTTTTCTCCGACACCCAGGCGTTGGAAGTTCATAATCGCTACCTCTCCATTCGCGATACGCGCTGGAAGTACATTCAGTTGCAACGACCGCCGCGCGATCGGGGAACCTTGCTCACGACGGCGCGCCATGTCGTCGAGCGCCGCTTGCTGTGGAAAATCTTGCGCAGCCCGCGCCACTTCTGGCGTAACTACTTCCGGGCCGCGAATGAGTATCTCTTTGACCTCAGCCGCGATCCCCAAGAACAGAACAACCTTATCGCCGCCAACCCGGCCCAGGCTGATGTGCTGCGTCAACGGCTGGCCGAATGGGTGGCGCGCAACGAACTCCTGGCATCTAATTTGGGTGCAGCGCCGCAAGACATGGCAGAAAATGCCTTGCTGGCGCAGCATTTGGAACGTTTGGGCTATTTGTAAGCGTATGCTATCTTTGGATCGACCCATCATTATTCTCGGCTCGGTGCGTTCCGGCACAACCTTGCTCGGCAACGTTCTTAAGCAACATCCCGATATCTGCTATTGGGAAGAGCCGAAGCATATCTGGCGGCATCGTCACGCCTATCGCCGCCATGATGTGCTCAGCGCGGCCGACGCCACGCCGGCGATTAAGCGCTACATTACCACGCAATTTGCCCAATACCTGGCGGCCAGCGGCAAGAGCCGTTTTCTGGAGAAGACGCCGTCTAATTGTCTGCGTGTGCCGTTCATCCGCGCCATCTTTCCCGATGCCTTGTACATCCACCTCATCCGCGACGGGCGCGCTTCGGCCGTGTCCGCGCGCGTGCAATGGATGAATGATTTCATCGTTGCCAACGACCAGACCCAAGAAAGTGGGCGCACTAACACCAGCCTGGCGGCGGAAGAGGTTGCCTCGGGCGGGTGGCGCGGTTTCCAAGAGGCGCTCTTCACCATCCGCAAATTCCTCATCGAGAAACGACGCTTGTCCGGCGGTGTGTGGACGTTGCTCGAAGCGCCGGCTTATCTGCCCGACCTCCTGCGCGTGTTTGCGCGCAAGCTCACGCGCGAGCGCTCTTTCGTCTGGGGGACGCGTTTCCCCGGCATTCAAGAGGCGCATCGTACCTATTCAGTTCTGGAAACGTGCGCCTTACAATGGGCTTTCAGTGTTCAGTCGGTGCGCATGAACACGCGTGATTTGCCGGCCTCCCAATATCTGGAACTGCGTTATGAAACTCTAACGCACGCTCCCGTAACGACTTTTGAACAAATTCTGACCTTCGCTCAACTTTCCCCAGCCCCCGCCGTCCTGGAATTAGCCGGCAGGCGCATCGTGCCTGATCGCGATCCGTGGCGTCAGGTGATTACCCCGTCGGAACTTCAACAATTGCAAGGATGGATTGGCCCACTTCTGCACGAATTAGGTTATCATTGAGAGACGCTGGCAGAGGTCTTGTTTATGGCGAAGGCATCCAAAATCCTTATTATCAGCTTGTTCTATGCCCCCGAACAGATAGGCATCAGCAAGTACAGCACCGAAATGGCGGAATGGCTGGCTGAGCGTGGGGCTGAGGTCCGGGTCATCACAGCGTTTCCCTTCTATCCGGAGTGGAAACCGTATCCCGGCTACCGCCGATGGTGGTATCACACAGAACAAATCCACCGGGTGACTGTTCTCCGTTGTCCGTTATGGGTGCCGGCTAAGGTGACCGGTCTGACGCGCCTGCTGCATTTGCTGACGTTTGCTCTGAGCAGCAGTTGGCGGATTCTCAGCCAAGTCTCTTGGCAGCCGGAACACGTGATCGCTCTGATGCCGACAGTGACAAATTGGCCGGCCACATGGCTTCTAGCTCGTCTCAGCGGCAGCACGACGCAATTACACGTGCAGGATTTTGAATTTGATCTGGCTATGAACCTGAATATTTTGTCTATCAGTCGTCGCTGGCGCGGGACAATAATCCGGTTTGAAAAATGGCTATATGAATCGTTTGACATCGTCACGACGATTTCACAGGGTATGTTAGACAAGTTGATCAAGGAAAAGGGCATCTGCCAGGAGCGCACGCGACTGTTCCCAAACTGGGTAGATACCGAGGCGATTTACCCTCTGCCTGGACCGAATGGGTTCCGTCATAGCCTGGGTATCCGCGACGACCAGGCGGTTGTCCTCTATTCGGGCAATATGGGGCGCAAATACGGCCTGGATATTCTGGCAGATGCGGCGCAGTTGTTGGCAAACAACGACAAGATCGTGTTTGCTTTGTGCGGGGATGGGGTGGCTCGCGCCGATTTGCAGGCGAGGTGCGCCGGGTTGCCCAATGTGCGCTTTTTACCGGTGCAACCGGTGGAGAAACTGAACGAATTACTGAATACCGCCGATATTCATGCCTTGCCGCAGCGGGCCATGGCCGCCGATTCGGTGATGCCGTCGAAACTGCTAGGGATGTTGGCTTCAGGCCGACCCGTAGTGGCGACGGTGGAACGGGAGTCAGAGGTGGGCGCTATTGTGGCGCAGGCGGGAGTGACGGTTAAAGCCGACAACGTTGCGGAATTCGCCGCCGCCCTGGTGGCGTTGGCCGAGGATCGCGTCTGGCGCGCGCGTCTCGGTTACGCCGGTCGTCAACTGGCGATTGAGCGTTTCGGCAAAAATAGTATCCTGGAAGCGGCATTCGGACAGCAGATAGTGATGCAACGCACCTCGGAGGCGGGGTAGGCTTTGCCGCCGCCGGTCGATCGTCTGCGCCTTTTGGAAGGGGTGTTGCTGATAGCGGCAGCGCCTATTTGGTTGTTTCCGTCTCTGGCGCCGCCGGCGGCTCTGGGGGCGGTGATTGTGATGCTGGGGTTGTGGCTGTGGCAATGGCGGCAGGGCGGGGCGCCTATTTTGCCGTCAACGCCGTTAACGCTGACGCTTTGGCTATGGATTGCGGCGGTGGGAATAGGGGTGTTGGTTTCGGCCGAATCCGATCTCACTCTGCCCAAAGCCACCAATCTCTTCCTCGGACTCGCCGCCTGGCGTTACCTGTCTCTGACCATCACCAACCGCCGGTCCTTCCTGATTGCCCTGAACGCTTACCTGGTTATCGGCGCCGCCCTTATCCTCGGCGGCGTATTAAGCGCTGACTGGAGTTTCAAAATAAGCTGGGTGCGCGCGCTGGTCAATTTGCTGCCGTGGCAAACCCTTCATTTGCCCGGCAGCCCGACTCCCGGTGTCCACACCAACCAGTTGGCCGGCACGCTCGTGCTCTACTTGCCGCTGGCTCTTTGCCTGTGGCTGGGTTGGCAGCCGCAGCGGCAGCGCCTGTTTATCCGGTTGCTCGGTCTGCCGGTCGTGGCCCTATTGCTCTTTTTGCTCATCGCCACACAGTCGCGCAGCGGCTGGCTGGCGGCCCTGATCAGTCTACTGATTCTGTTGGCGGCGCGTGTCGCGACCATCCGGCGCACAGTCTGGCGACGGGCCGTTTGGGGCCTCTGCCTGGGCCTGTTGCTCGTGGTCGGGCTGTTCTTATCACAACTCGGCCCTGGCGCATTGAGCCGGATGTGGACGGAACCGCCGCGCGACACGTTGGTTGGTTCCCTCACGTCACTGGCCTTCCGCCAGGAAGTATGGCGTTGGGCCATCACGGCCACGACTGATTTTCCGGCGACCGGCACCGGATTGGGGACTTTCCGCCGCGTGGTGCATCGGCTCTACCTGACACAGATACCGGTGGACTACGATTTTGGTCACGCGCATAACATGTTTCTGCAAGTCGCCGTGGATACCGGCTTGCCCGGTCTGGTGGCTTATTTGGCTTTGCTGGGCGGCGCTTTTCTGAACGGTGGCTGGCTAATACGCCATAGCCCCCCATGGCGGCCTGTCACTCTCGGACTGACGGTTGGTCTGGTCGCCCTGCACCTTTATGGGCTGACGGACGCTATCGCCCCTGGCGCCAAGAATGGGTTGCCTTTTTGGTTGGCGCTGGCTCTTCTGGGAGCGTTACGGCAACCCGGCGTGAATGGGGTGAGTCAGACCGCCCCGGCGCTGCGCCAAAGTGTGAGGAATAACAACTGGCTGAACCGATAGGCCAAACGAACTAAAAGGGTATAATACAGGTGAAGCAGCCGTCTCCCTCGGCTTGGTTGCCCAGGTTATGGGGCTGGTTGCGCAGTTTGAGAAGGTTACCAATGACGACAATGAATGTAAACGAACGGCATAGCGATTTTGAATTTGATATCAAGCACTACTTGTATATCCTTCGGTCGCGCTGGTGGCTATTGGCCTTGATGTTGGTGGGCGCGGCCGCCACGGCGTTTGTCTTGAGCCGATTATCCACACCGGTCTATCGCGCCACAACCACACTCCTGATCGAGGCCAAAGGGAATGACGCCACGAACAGCGCCGACTATGCGGCGATTCGGGCCAGTGAAAGTTTAGCGCAAACTTATGCTAGTTTGTTGCAGTCGCGGACGGTGGCGGAGGAAGTCTATAAGCGGTTAGACCTGGCTAATAAGCCTGGCGCAACTTATGGCACGGTTCAAGCCAATCCTGTGGCCGGCACCCAATTGATTCGGGTCAACGCGGACAATAGCGCGCCGGAGATGGCGGCTTTGGTAGTAAATACGGTGGCTTCGGTTTTTATCGAGCAGAACTATCAACGCCAGACTTCCGGTTATAGCCAGTCGCAGGACAGTCTGGCGCGGCAACTGGACTATTTAGAGGGCCAGATCAATCAGACGACGACGGCGCTGGCCGCCTTGCAGAATGCGCAAGGGGTAGCGGAATCGGCCGAACGCGCGCGTCAGGAAGAGTTGTTGGCTCAATATAATCAGAATTACACCTCTCTGTTGCAAAGCATCGAGAATGTGCGTCTGGCGGCCATTCAATCCACCTCCAATATCATCCAGGTTGAGCCGGCCATCACGCCCACGCGCGCGATTCGGCCGAATGTCATGCTCAATACAGTCGTCGCCGGTGTGTTGGGTCTGCTGGCAGGGGTTATCCTGGCGCTCATCGAAGATTTCCTCGACGACACGGTCAAAAGCCCGGAGACAGCCAGCCAGCAACTCCATCTGCCCATCATCGGCATGGTCCTGAACTTCGACGCCGAGCGAGAACGCTTGATTACCCTTCTGAAACCCCGCTCGCCGGCGGCGGAGAGTTTTCGCCGCATTCGCATCAACATTAAATATGCCAGTGTCGACCACGACTTGCACACGCTCTTAGTCACCAGCCCGGCCCCTTCGGAAGGCAAGACCACCCTGGCGGCTAACCTGGGTGTGGTGATGGCGACGGACAACCAGCGCACGATCTTGATTGATGGCGACTTGCGGCGCCCTAATTTGCATAAGGCGATGGGGTTGCCGAATCGGCGCGGCTTGTCTGACCTGTTCATCGAATCGGCCGATACGCTGAAAGATGCCATGCAAGCCACCGGCGTAGAGGGATTGTCGGTGATCACTTCCGGCCCACTGCCGCCCAACCCGTCGGAATTACTGGATTCAGCCAAGATCGGCCATATTTTGCAGGAAGTGCGCCAGCAGGCCGATCTGATCATTATTGACGCGCCGCCGGCCATCTCTTTGACCGATGCCATAGCCCTTTCACAGCGTGTCGATGGGGTGGTAATGGTCTTGCGCGCCGGGCGCACCAAAATGGCCTTGTTGCGCCATGCCGTCCAAGACTTGCGGCAAGTGGGCGCGAATATCGTCGGTTTGGTCTTCACCGATATTGATCACGCCTCCAATCGTTATGGCCAATACTATTACTACTACAAGAATTATGACGGCTACTATGAGTCGGAGGAAGAAGCGACAAAAGAGTTGCCTGGACGCAAACGCCGTGAGATTTTCGGCCGACGCAACGGCGCCGATCAACCGGAACCCGTAGCCGAAGAGTAAAGGGCTGGAAACGAGCCGATCCCCTCGTCAAAAACAGAAAAGCAGGCAGCGCCTTGGCGCTGCCTGCTTTTTTCAGCGCCTTCTAGTACGGCGTTCACGCAGCCGGTTGACGTCGCCCGGCTGATCCTGAAGTCTCTCCTAAGCCAGTTTGTCCCGATCAGTCTGGCTATCGGCAGTGAGCCCCGCCGACCCGGCTCTTGTTGTTTGTCGCCTAACTGGTTACAAGCGGATATAATAGAGTCCGTGGTCTGGCTGACGCAATTCGGCCGACTGCCTAGAGTTATTAGCATGCCTCATGTTGCAAGTCCTTACACCCCTTCAATTAATATAAGGTTAGGCGCTCATTGCCCGCCGGCTGCTTGGTCGCGCCCTCTTGGTGGACCGCCCGTCAAGCTATCTTGGCATGAGACTAGGGAGGTTAAAGTATGAAACGCGGCTTTTTACTTTTCAATCTTCTGTTGCTGGTGTGTCTGACGGTATTGGTGGCTTGTCGCGGGCCTGAAGGCATCGCCGGCCCAGTCGGCCCGGCCGGCGCGACCGGCCCTATGGGACCGGTTGGGCCCGCTGGCGCGGATGCGACTGCCAGCCAGACGTTTATTGGCTCGGAGCAATGCGGCAATTGTCATGAAGACATCTATGCCCGCTTTATACGCTCTGGCCATCCCCATGACCTGATTAAAATCGAAGATGGGCAGCCCCCTATGCTACCCTCTGCGACTGAAACGGGCGGCATCCCGACCCCGCCGGAGGGATTTACTTGGGATGATATTGCCTATGTCGTAGGCGGCTTTGGCTGGCAGGCGCGTTTCATCGGCTCGGATGGCAATGTTCTCACCGGCGATGCCAATAGCGCCACCCAATACAACTTTGCCAATGAGGTCCTCGACACCCGGGCCGGCTGGGCCCCTTATCACCCTGGCGAGACTGTGCCCGCTGATTGCGGACGTTGCCACACGACCGGCTATGCCGCTCAGGGCCACCAGGATAACCTGGCTGGAATCGTCGGCGCCTGGGTTTTTGATGGTGTGCAATGTGAGAAGTGCCACGGCGCAGGCAGTCTGCATGCTCAATCCCCTTATGGTGTGCGCCTGACAATTGACCGCTCTTCGCAACTCTGCGGCGGCTGTCATGTGCGCGATAACCCCGCTCTGATTGATGCCGCCGACGGCTTTGAGCAACACAACGAGCAGTACGAGGATTTGTATAATTCTCGCCATTTCGCCTTGACTTGCGTCACCTGTCACGATCCCCACGCCAGCGCTGTGTTTGCGGATGAGGAGGTCAACCCCAACCGCGGCATTAGCCAAACTTGTGAGACATGCCACTGGCGGCAAACGTATCAGAACGTTAGCAAACACGCCGGCGCGGAAGTGGCCTGCATTGATTGCCACATGCCGCGTATGGCCGTGTCCGCACAGGGGCGGGCTGAGCGCTTCTCCGGCGACATCCGCTCTCATCAATTCGCCATCAATCCCGACCCAGCTGCGCCACAATTCACGCCGGACGGCAACTTCGTGATGCCCTATATCACACTCAGCTTTGCCTGTAAGGCTTGCCATAACGAACTGGTCTACACCGATAAGAGCCTGGAGGAACTGGGCGCTGTCGCGCAAGGTTATCATGATCGGCCTCTGCCCACTCTTGAGCCGGCAGCCACTTTGGCCCCGTGATGACTTGAGGATGGTGTAATATGCAACGAATCTGGTTGGCTATCAAACGCTTTTTCTTTCCTCGCGCCGGTAGTCCTCGCTGGGTACGGGCTTTGCCGTTTCTCTTTCTGGGATTGTTGACGGCGTCGGCTATTTATGGGGCTATTCAGGGTTGGACGTATACGAACTCCTCGCCGTTCTGTGGCACTACCTGTCACACGATGCCGCCTGAATACAGCGCTTACTTGCGTTCGCCGCATGCGCGCGTGCAATGCGTGGAGTGTCATATCGGGCGGGATGTCTTCACCACCCAGTTCTCGCGCAAAGCAGGCGACATGCGCCACGTGGTGCTTACCCTGACGCAGAATTATGAATTCCCCATTTTCTCGCGCGCTATGCGCCCAGCGCGCGACACCTGTGAGAAGTGCCACTTTCCGGAGAAGTTTTCTGACGACAGCTTGCGTGAGATTCGCCGTTATGGCAATGGCGACGCCAATACGCCGGAGAGCACCTTCCTGGTGCTGAAAACTGGCGGCGGCAGCCAGCGCGAAGGGTTGGGACGTGGCATCCACTGGCATATTCAGAGCGAAGTGTGGTTCTTACCGACTGATAGCCTGGAGCAGGAAATCCCCTATGTGCGGGTGATTGAAGAGGACGGCTCCGTCAAGGAATATTACGATGTGGCCTCCGGCCTAACCCCGAACGATGTGGCCGGCACGCGCTTGCAGCGCATGGACTGCATAACCTGCCATAATCGCATTACGCACAGCATACCCACGCCGGATGAAGCGGTTGACCTGGCCCTGACGAAAGGGATTCTCGATCCAACCCTGCCTGAGTTGCGGGAGCAGGCTGTGAGCTTGTTGGAAACCAGGTACGATAGCACCTCGGCGGCCACCGCGAATTTTGATACGTTGGAAGCGTTCTACGCGAATAATTATCCCCAGGCGTATGCTGAGAGCCGGCCATCCATTGAGAATGCTATTGGCGTTCTCGATGACATGTATTCAACGATGGCTTTCCCGGAACAGAAGTTGGATTGGACGACACACCCCGACAACCTGGGACATATCAACAGCCCCGGCTGTTT
>JAYRVN010000470.1:0-7763 GCA_041918535.1 Chloroflexota bacterium | reverse complement strand
TAGTGAATCGGCCGATTCCCATTACCTACGCCCCGGAACGTCCCGGCGACATCCGCCATTCGTGCGCCGACCTGACGCGCCTGGTAGACAAGATCGGGTTTCGGCCGAACACAGATTTAAAAACAGGACTAGCAGCCACTCTAGCCTGGCTACGCGCCCAGGAAGCTTGAAGCGATAACCTTATGCAGCCTTCACTCGATCAAGTCACAGCTTTAATCACCGGCGGTGCCGGGTTCATCGGCGCGAATCTGGCCGACCGTCTATTGAGCCAGGGCGCGCGCGTCATCGTCTACGACAACCTGAGCCGGCCCGGCACACCGGGCAATCTGGATTGGTTGCGCGCGCGCTGGGGCGAGGCGCGGTTATCCCTGGTGCAGGGCGATGTGCGCGATGCCGCTGCCCTGGCTCAGGCGGCGCGCACGGCCGACCGCTTCTACCATCTGGCGGGACAAGTGGCCGTCACCAACTCCGTGCGCGATCCACGCCGCGATTTTGAGGACAACGCCATCGGCACATTCAACGCCCTGGAAGCCGCCCGCGGCGCGCCCACCCCCCCCATCTTCCTCTACGCCAGCACCAACAAGGTGTATGGCGGCATGGAAGAGGCGGTCATCGTGGCCGAAGAGGATCGCTACGCCTATCGCGACCTGCCTTTCGGCGTGTCTGAAAAGCAACCGTTAGATTTTCACTCCCCCTATGGCTGTTCCAAAGGGGCCGGCGATCAGTACACCCGCGACTACGCCCGCATCTATGGCTTGCGCACCATCGTGCTGCGCCAGAGTTGCATCTATGGCTACCGGCAATTGGGTCTGGAGGATCAGGGATGGCTGGCCTGGTTCATGATTGCCGCCCTCAAGCATCGGCCGATCACGATCTATGGCGACGGCAAGCAGGTGCGGGATGTCCTGTTCATTGACGACTTGCTAGACGCCTACGAAGCGGCGATTGGCGCGATTGACCGCACGGCCGGACACGTGTACAACATCGGGGGCGGGCCGCAGAACACCTTGAGCATCTGGCAAGAATTCGGCCGATACCTGGCCGACTTGCTCGGTCGCCCCGTGCCGGTTCAGTTCGCCGACTGGCGGCCCGGCGACCAGCGCGTCTACGTCAGCGACATTCGTCAGGCTTACCACGACTTCGGCTGGGCTCCGCGCCTGGACCCGCCCGCCGGTCTGCGCCGCCTGTTCGATTGGCTTCAAGCCAACCTCTCCCTCTTCGATCGCTGGTAAAGCAGCCTCGCCGGGACATCTTAGCCTCCCTATACGCTTGTGAAGATCGCGTGCAAGCGATGAATTCGCCGTGAAAGCTGTAAATCTCTTTACAGTTGGTCGGGCGGAGTGGGGCTACCCTTGCCACAATGCCGGGTTGGTCGCACAATTTAAGCTGCTTGTTGTCGGCCGCCCGGTGGCCGACCCGGTTTACGCCGCTTATGTCGGCAGGGCGGAGCGTGCCCGGCGCTTGAGCTAGGCCAATCGGTAAATTCTCGGTGAATTATGGCGCGTCGGGCGCTACGGGCCTGGAACAGAATGTTATGATGATAGACTGGGCGTCGCCAAGCAGGGCGTCCGGTGGAGCAAGATGATCAATCGGTTACACACATGGTGGCGCAATCAGGCAATGGGCGGGGTTTATTGGCGCAGAATCGGCCGAAATCTCTCCCTCAGCCTATTCGGCGCTTTCGCCGGCCTCTTCATCGGCCTGGCGCAAACAGCTCTGCTCACCAAATCCCTGAGCGTGGTCGAATACGGCCGTCTCTTGATCGTCTTGAACCTCTTCCCTTTCCTCAGCATGTTCGTCGGCATCCGCGTCAATGATGTCCTCTACCAACTCTATCCTCAACTGCGTGAACGCCAGGATACCCCTGCCCTACGCGACCTGCTACGCCTCTGCCTGGGGCTAAGTTTGGTAGTGGGGCTGCTCATCGGCGGCGGCGTCTTCCTCGCCGGCAATTGGATTGCGCGCACCTTCTACGAACCGGCCCTGGCGCCCCTATTCCGCCTGTTTGCCCTCACCGTCCTGCTCTCCGCCTTCACCGGCGTCTACGAAACCCTCTTGCGCCTGCATGACCGTTTCGCCGTCGTCATTGTGCCCGGCATACTCAGCAGTCTGATGGTGTTCCTGGGCCTGTTAGCCTACTTCCTCACCCACGCCGCCTACGCCATTGAGCAGGTCGTCCTGCTCATGAGCCTGGGCATTATCGCGCGTTGCCTGCCGCCGTTTGCCCTTAGCCTGTGGCTGGAGCGTGATGTCCTCTTTCTTCCCGGCAGCGATCGGTTCCTCAGCGCCCTGCGCCCCTACCGCGCCCGCCTCAAAGACGTCCTCTTCAACGCGAATTTGGCCGGATACCTGAAGTTAGCCTTCGCGCCGGGCGACATCTTCTTCCTGGGACTGTTCGGCTCGCCGGCGCAAGTGGCGATTTATGGCCTGGCGTCGCAACTCTTACGCCCGCTTCAGCTCGTCCAGGACAACATCCAGATCGCCCTCATGCCGGAGGTGACCGCGCTCTGGGCCAAAGGCGAAGCAGCCCAATTGCTGGTCTGGAGCCGCCGCTATGTCCGGCTCACCTTTTGGGGCGGCGCGGTCGTGACGGCGCTGGCGGCCTGGCTGGCCCGCCCGGTTCTACTGCTCTTGGCGCAGCCGGAATATATGCCGGCGCTGCCTATTTTTTACCTGATGTTAGCGACAACCTGGTTAACGGTGACCTTTGTGATTTTCTATCCGCTGGGCTTAAGCATGGGGCTGCTCAAGTGGTTCAATTTAGCTAACGTCGTGAATGTGTTGGTGCTGATTGGCGCCATTCTCTTGGGCCCGCTCACGGCTATGCGCATGGCCTGGCTACAATTCATAGCCACCATTATCCGGCGCGTGGGCACGAATTGGGTGGTCTGGTCTCGCCTGGAGCGCGCCGCCGCCCTGGCCCCCGTGCTAAAAGAAACTTATGAACAAGCCTAAGCTGGTCTTGCTAGTCGTCATAGATTGCCTGCGCGCCGATCGGTTGTCAGGGACAGGCTATCGGCGCTTGACTTCGCCTATCCTGGACAGCTATGCCGCGCGCGGGACGCGCTTCACGGCTTGCTATCCCCAAGGGATTTACACCTTCCCATCGCACACCTCTTTGTTGACCGGGGTGCATCATGCCACACATCGCTTGAGCAATGGGGATACGTTTGAATACGCTTTGCCCACGGTCGCCGATTATTTTGCGGCGGCGGGGTATCAGACGGCCGGTTTTGTCAGCAATGGCATGTTGGCGGGCGATATGGGCCTGGGCGATGCCTTTGGGCTGTATGATGATGGTTTGGCGGAGGGGACGGCCAATCCAAAGTTCAGTCGGGACGCCGCGGCAACGACCGAGGCGGTGATGGCGTGGTTGGAAATGGATTCGGCCGAATCCCGCTTCCTCTTTGTGCATTACAACGACTGCCACGGCCCCATTCGCCCGCCCGCCGCTTATCGCGACCTCTTTGTAGACGACGCATTCTACATCCCTGGCGCCCCCTTGCCCCTCGGGCGCGGCCGAGGCGTCATTCCTAGCGACTACGCCCTTGAAGGGCATACCGAGCCGGGCTACTATGCCGCCCAGTATGACGCCGCCATCCGCTATATAGACGACCAGTTAGGCCGCTTGTTGGCGCGCTTGCAAACGCAGTGGGCCTGGGATGATATGCTCGTGCTAGTCACCGGCGATCATGGCGAAGGCATGGGGGAACATGGCATCTACTTTGCCCACGGCAAAGGCTTTTATGAAGAGTTCATCCGCACGCCGCTCTGGCTGTTTGGCGGCGCCGTGCCGGCCCGCGGGTTGATTGAGCAGCCTGTCCAGCATATTGATGTGCTGCCCACCTTGTTGGAAGCCTTGCAGATGGGCGAGCTACCCGCCCATCTGCAAGGCCGGTCGCTCTGGCCCTGGTTGCGCGGTCAAGCGACCGCGCAGCTGGCGGACCTGTTCGATTTCCATCAACTATCGGCCTATATCCGCCAGGGCGACTGGAAATACATCACAACGTTGGATTACACCCTGGCCCCTCGGCTGCAGCCGCTACGACGCCTTCTGAGACGACGGCAGGAAGAGCTATATGACCTGGCAGCCGACCCCGCTGAACAAATGAACCAGATCGGCCGCCAACGGGCGTTGGCTCGACAGATGCGCGCGTTGATGTTGGCGCGGCTTACCGCGTATGCCGCTGCGTCGCCGGCGAAGCGCGCCCCTGGTGCTACCCCCCACGCGGCGGAGGCGGACATTCAGCAACGCATGCAGGCTTTGGGATATGTGGAGTAAAACGGCGCAATCGGGGACCCATGTTTAATTGGCGTTGGCTGATCGGGCTAGTTATCCTGTTAGGGCTGGGAGCGCGTTTCGGCCGAATCGCCGCCGCCAATGCCTTTGCCTGGCGCGCCACCCATTTGAGCCAACCCATAGACCCGACGCAAGCCGAGGCGTTGCTTCGAATCGCCGCACAACCGGCGGCTCAGAGCCAGATCACCATCACCCATTTTGCCGCCTGGCTGACTGCCCGCGCGCTCAGCGGCGACGCTCGCCTGGCGGCGCTGGGCCATTGGCAAACTGTCACCGCCGACGAGCGCCCCTTTCCATCCCTCTGGCTGGCCGAGGCCCTGGCCGCCCAAGGCCAATACCAGCCCGCCATCGCCTTATGGCAAGCAGCCGGAGCGGCCGAGCAACTCTATCAGTTAGGCGAGCACTTGGCCCCTGACGGCGATCCGGCTGCGCGCGTTGCCGCCTATCAAGCCAGCCTGGCCCTCTGGCCGCGCGATGTCATCTTTGTGCGCCTGGGCGATTTGCTCACCCAACTGCAACGCTATGACGAGGCGCTGGTCGTCTATCTGGACGGACAGCGCTTCGCGCCGACAAATTATGGCTTATACGTCGGCGCGGGCAATGTCTATCGCGCACAAGGGCAGTATGCGCAGGCTCAGGCTTGGTATGACATAGCGGTGCGTCGCAGCGGCGTCATTGAATGGCCCTATCTGGCGTCCGGACGCGCTTATGAATTACAGGGCGATTTAGATCGAGCGCGGGCGCGTTACACCGCCGTTGTGCAAGCCAATCCGGCCAATTGCGAAGCCTGGGGCCGCCTGGGTCTGGTCGCGCAACAGATGACTGACCTGGCTGAAGCCCTCAGCGCGCTAGAACGCGCCGCCGCGTTGTGCCCAACCAGCGTTTGGGTTTGGATGGGTTTGGGCGATGTCCGTCAGGCGCAGCAGGATTGGGCCGGCGCGGTGACGGCTTATACCGCCGCCCTCAATGTGCAGCCGCAGAACTCGTATGCGCAGGCGGCGCTGGCGCTGGCGCGTGCCCATTTGCCGGGCGCGCCGACGCCGTAAGCGCAGGCCGGAATCGTAAGGGGATAGTCAAGCGATGGCAACCAGAATCTCTGAATCATTCACATTACAGCGCCTGGGCGCGGTCTTCATGCTGGGAACCTGCCTGTTGGTAGGCGCTCTGTTCGGACTAGGCCACAATAATTGGGTGGCGGCGCTTCTATCGGCCGGCGGCGCGTTGGTCATCTCCCTGCTGTGGCCCAAGTGGGGGATGTATTTGTTGCTATGGGTGCTCTTCGCTTCCATCCTGCCGCCCGGCACGGGGAAATTTCTGGGCGGAGTCGTGATGGTGGGCTGGTTGGCGAATCAGCTCTTGGTAACGCGGGCCCAAATTCAGTTGGGCGCACTCGGCCCCTGGCTGATAGGTTTGTTCGCGCTAGCCCTCGTGTCGGGCCTTGCCCACGGCCAATTAGACACCCAGGTTTCTTTGTTGATGGTAACAGGATTGATTTTATATTTTCTTATCGTCAATATGGTGGACAACACGGCCGACTTTGAAGCCTTGATGTTGAACGTGGTCCTAATTGCTACCGCGGCGTCCTTGCTGGTGATTCAACGCACGTTGGCTCAGGGTCTCTTGCGGCCGGGCGCGCTATCGCAAGGCGCATTGGGCGACCCGAACGACACCGCGCTATTCATCAACATCGCCTTGCCCTTTGTGGTTCTGGCGTCGGTGCGCGCCTGGCGTTGGCGCTGGGTGGCGCGCTTGCTGTTACCCGTGCTAATGGGCGGAATTCTGTTAACCCTTTCACGCGGCGGATTTATCGTGTCGGTGGCGGGCTTTGTCATTTTGTTCGGCGCTACGCGAGTGATCCGGCGTTTTGAATTGTTTCTCATTCTCACGCTGTTCCTGGCGTTGCAGTTAGTGCCGATTATCTCTAATAATTTTAATGCTTTGCTCTTTCGCTTTTCGCGGGAGGACATCTCGGCGTTGGGTTCGGCCGAAACCCGCGTCAACACCATTCGCGTCGGCATCCGTCTGGGTCTAAACAACCCCTGGTTAGGCGCCGGCCCGAATCGTTTTAGCGCCGAGATCGTAGATTACCGCACGAACGAGTACGGCACCATTGCCCTGGCCCCTCACAACACGTATCTACAAGCCTTCGCTGAATTGGGCGTACCCGGCTTGCTCATCCTGATAGGGATGCTCATCTCGAATGTCGTGCGTCTCTATCGAATATGGCGACATCCCACGCCGGTTCCCATCACCAGTTGGCTATGGGCGATGGTCGCCATGGTCTTGAGTTATTATCTATCCATTTTCTTCCTTAACCACCTGTATGCTCGCGATATCTATCTCGTTCTAGCCCTGGTGGAAGCCTTTGCCAATCTCCATACACGTCAGGTGGCGGCGGCGGAAAAGGCGTACGGAACGGTGACCGCGCCGCTGACACTGCCCGACGGGGCGACTGTCCCGGCCGGAGCGATTTGAGGCTATTGTGACGTTTTCGGCCGAAACCACCCCCTTGCATCAGGCCACGACGCCCTCCCTGCCGCCCGGCGCGCGCATCGCCTTCGTCCTGCCCGCCCTCAAAATGGGCGGCGCGGAACAGGTTGTGCGGCTGCTAGCGCGCTCCATGCTGGCGCGTCACTCTGTCCTGGTGATCAGCCTTTTTGCCGGCGGAGCGCTGGCGGCCCAATTCGAAGCCGACGGCATTCCGTTGTTGGTATTGGAGGGACAGCGCACCTGGCGGCGTCCCTGGCAATGGCTCTGGTCGTTCGGGCGGAGCTGCCGACAATTGCGTCGGGCCTTGCAAGCCTTCCAACCCGACATAGTCAATGCGCACAGCCTGGGGCATACGGCCGAAGTGTGGCTGGCAACGCGGGGCCTGGCGAATACCTCGGTGATCTTGACCTTGCATAACACCTACCCGTTTTTTGCGGCGACAGGCTGGCGGGCGACATGGCGGCGGCGCGGGTTGAGTTGGCTATTCGGCCGATTCGACGGCGTCATCGCCATTTCAGAGGAAGTCCGCGCTTGGGTCGTTCAACACCACCTGCTCCCGTCGGAAGCTGTCACCGTTGTCACCAACGGCATTGACACCCGGCCGCCGATTTTAACCGAAACCCGCGCCCAATTGCGCGCGCGCCACAGCTATCCGCAGCCCGCGATCATTTTCATTCAAGTCGCCTCTCTGCTCCCCAAAAAGGCCCACGCCGATCTTTTGGAAGCCATCGCCCAAATGCCGGCCGCCTGGCGTGAACAGGCGCTCTTCCTGCTGGTCGGCGACGGGCCGGAACGCCCAAGGCTGGTTACTCTAGTGTCCCGCCTGGGGCTGGATGCCTGTGTCCAATTTTTAGGGCTGCGTCACGATGTGCCGGAGTTATTGGCCTTGAGCGATGTCATGGTCGTAGCCTCGCGACACGAGGGCCTCTCTCTAGCCCTCATGGAAGGCATGTTGGCCGGGCTGCCCGTGGTC
>JAYRVN010000469.1:0-3463 GCA_041918535.1 Chloroflexota bacterium | reverse complement strand
CCAGCGCCAGCGTCGGCGCGCCAAACAGCCGCCGCCAGGAGAAGTCAACATAGGCCCGCGCTTGAACCAGCAACAAGACAATACCCACCGCCAGCATCACATCTACCGCCAGCGCCACCCCGGCAATGCCCAGGCGCGGCCCCAAGACATAGAGACCGACCAGCAGAGCAACCAGTTGCGCGAGGCGCGTGTAGGCCACACGCTCCGGCCTGCCCACCGCCAGAAATACCTGCGCCAATGACAATTTGATCGGATCCAGCAGGGTAAACACCAGCATCAGGCGGAAGGCGTCTAACATCGTCAGCCACTTTGCCGTTAACAGAATGCGAATGAGTTCGGGCGCCACCAGAGCCAGCGCGCCCCCCAGGAAGAAACCGGTGCGCACCAGGAGGGCGTTGGTGCGAAAGAAAGCCTTCGACAAGCGCAGGCGATCCGTTTTAAGTTCGGCGTAAGTCCCCTGAATGGTCTGGTCAAGGGGATTAGCCAAAAGCGTGCGGGGATAGGTCGCCAGGGTGAAAGCGCGCGAATAATCGGCCAGGGGGATGTTGCCCAAGTAAAGGCGCGTCCACAGGTCATCCACGTCATTCAGGACGCGCAGCAGAAGCGCGCCGACAAAATTACGACTGCCAAAAGCCAGGTAATAGCGCACACTTGACCAGCGCCAGGCCAGGCGAGGCCGCCACACCGGCCGCAACACGTAGAGGATGAGGATGCTGACCAGCATCGTGACGACATCAGTCGCTAACAAAGCCCACAAGGTTACGCCTCGCCAGGCCAGCCCGAGGGCGATGAGGGTGGTCACAATAGCGTTGACGAGGTCTAATAGCGCCAGACGGCGCTGCACAACGCGGCGAGTGAGGATCAATTCGGGGGTTTGGGTGAGTTCGGTGGCGGCGCGGATGAGGGTGAGCGCGCCGATGGCCAGGCGCGTCTCGCCACGGGTGAAGAGCCAGGCCCCGCCAAGCATGAGGGCCATCCACAGGCTCGTGAAGATGAGCTTCAGGGTGAAATGTTGAGCCGCGGCCTGGGTTTCGTCCTCGGTTTCGGCCGAACGGTGCAAAAACGCGCCGCCCAATCCAAAACTCGCCAGACTGATCGTCAGCAAGACCACCGTATTGGCCGTGGCATACAGCCCAAACGCCGACTTCGGCACCCAACGGCTCAAGAGTACAAAGCGCACCATATAGATGCTCACCTTGAGTATCCCGGCAACGGCGTTCCAAAGTGTCGAGCTAATGCTGCGTTGGGCCAGGCTTTTCATCACATGCTACCCATTTCACGCTTGGGCTGCCTACAAAAAAGCTCCGGCGTGTTGCCGGAGCTTCCTTGCGCCCAAGCCACTCGTGGGACTTGAACCCGCAACCTAACGCTTACGAAGCGTTTGCTCTGCCATTGAGCTAGAGTGGCGACATGAAAAGGATTATAACAACGCCCGTCCCGCTTGGCAACGTCCAAAGTTGGGATTTGTCAAGCAGTCAGGAACAATGAGGCCCCGAAGTCGTCTTTTGAACGTGACATCGGCGCATTGCCTGAAGAGTGCCGGAACCCATAGGCGTGGGTCGCGCTTAAGTCTGCGCCTTCTTGGAGCGGCTGGGTTTGCGGGCTGCGCGGGCCGGCTTTTCGGCTCTGCCCACCGGCTCGGCGTGCAGACCACATGGGACAAGCTCCACTTTTTGCTTGTTGACCTGCACCCAGTTGCCCCCGGCATCGGAACGAACCGGCCTGGACCAGCTACGCCATTGGCATGTCGGGTAGCGGTCGCAACCATAGAAGGTGCGACCGCGCGGCGTGCGTTTCTCCACCAGCTCGCCGCCGCCGGCAGCGCAAAAAACGCCGGTTGTGACCTTGATCTGTTCCGTGTGGCGGCAGGTTGGGAAACGGCTACAACCGATGAACCGCCCAAACGGCCCTTCGCGATAGACCAGGGGGTTGTTGCACAGCGGGCAGTCGCGCCCCGCATATTCCACCTCGACAGGGAGGTTAACCTTCTCAATCTTTGCCTCGGCCGCCGCCAGTTGCACAGCAAAATCCTTGTAGAAGGTGTCCACAACCGGGACCCAAGGCTGGCCGCCGGCGATGTCGTCGAGGCGATCTTCGAGCTGGGCGGTGAAATCGGCCGATAGCACTGTGGGAAAATGCTCCACTAACAGGTCAGTGACCACCTCACCCACTTCAGTCGGGACCAGACGCTTATCCTCACGCACCACGTAACCCCGGTCGAGAATGGTGGAGATGGTCGAGGCATAAGTGCTGGGACGCCCAATCCCGTTCTCCTCCAATTCTTTGACCAGGGTAGCTTCAGTGTAACGGGGCAGGGGTTGGGTGAAATGTTGCTCCGGCAGGAGTTTGAGCAAGTCTAGTAACTCGTCGGCTTGCAGGTCGGCCGGGACCTGATTTTCAGAGTCATCGGGCCGGTCACTAGGCGCAGTTTCTTCGTAGAGCACCAGAAAACCGGTGAAGCGCAGGGAAGAGCCTGTGGCGCGGAAGTGGTAGGGGCGACGCGCAACGGGTTGTGACGCGGGGCCGGCGTAAATTTCGGCCGAAACCGTATCATACACCGCCGGCGACATCTGACTGGCTACGAAGCGCGACCAGATCAACTGATAGAGGCGTTGTTGATCCCGTGACAGGTGCGACTTAATCACTTCCGGCGTGCGGCGTACAGCCGTGGGACGGATGGCCTCATGCGCCTCTTGCGCCGTTTTCGAGCGCGTCCGGTAAAACGGCGGGCGTTCCGGCACAAATCCATCGCCATAGGCGTGCAGAATGTAGCTGCGGGCCTCTGCTTGCGCCTCTTGCGCCACGGCCACACTATCCGTTCGCATATAGGTGATCAGGCCAATCGAGCCTTCCGCGCCTACATCAACCCCTTCATAAAGTTGTTGCGCCAAGCGCATCGTCTTGCTGGTGTCGAAACCGAGCTTGCGCGACGCTTCCTGTTGGAGTGTGCTAGTGGTGAAAGGGGCCGCCGGCCGGCGTTGGCGTTGGCCCAGCTTGACGCTGCCCACTCCCCAGGCGGCCTCAGTCAGCGCCGCAACATGGGGGCGTACTTCGGCATCCGAAGTCAGCACCAAATCCTTGCCGCGAAAACGGTAGAAGCGGGCGTTGAAGGTTGAGCGAGAGGCTTTGCCGGCATATTTATGCTGACTGAGAGCGACCATCAATGTCCAATACTCTTGCGGCACAAAGGCGGTGATTTCCCGTTCACGCTCCACGACCAGGCGCACAGCCACCGATTGCACGCGACCGGCCGACAGCCGACCGCGCACTTTGCGCCAGAGCAAGGGGCTGAGTTGGTAGCCGACGAGGCGATCCAGGATACGCCGGGCTTGCTGGGCATTGACGCGCGCCATATCAATCTGGCGTGGGTTTTCAAAGGCGGCCTTAATAGCCGGTTGGGTGATTTCCTGGAAGACGACGCGTTTGACACGGGCCGGATCCATTTCGGCCGATTCCATGACAT
>JAYRVN010000468.1:0-1866 GCA_041918535.1 Chloroflexota bacterium | reverse complement strand
GCCATCACCCCGCGGAGTTAGACCGGCTGTGGAGCAGCTATCTGATCAGCGCCGCCGTCCTGCCCATCAGCTATTTGCCAGCCGACGAAGTGCGCCGCCTGGTGACGCAGCCCATTCCCGGCTTCCCCTTGCGCTACACGCCGGAGGCCGTGGAGCATATCATCGCTCTGACGCGCTGCCAGCCGTTGTTGGTGCAATTGCTGTGCCAGCAGGTGGTCATCTTGCTCAACCGGCGCGGCGAGCGCCAGGCCGACGTGGCCGACATCAAGGCGGCTGTGCCCGGCGCGCTGGAAAGCGGCGGCACGCTCTATTTCACCTATTTGCGTCAGTATGAGGCGGCAGAAGCCGGCGACGGCCTGCTACGCGAGTTGGCGCAGCGTGGGCCGGGGGGCGGCGCGTCCGTGGCCGCCTTGACGGGTGGCGACCCGGCGCGCGAACAGGCCTTAGCCACGTTGCTGCGGCGCGATGTGCTAGAAGAGATGGACGGGATGGTTCGCTTCGAGGTGGAGTTGGTGCGGCGCTGGTGGCTGCTGCCGACGTCCAGGCTCTAGCCGGGCCGGGCCGAATACGCTATGATCCCGTCATACCATGCGGGAGAGTACAACCATGCAGGCAAAGTTAGAACAACTCAAGACGCGGCTACAGGAGGTCTCCGACTATCAGGCGGCGGCGGCGCTCCTGAGCTGGGATCAGGCTACGTATATGCCGCCTGGCGGCGCGACGGCGCGTGGACGCCAGTTAAGCTTGTTGAGCCAGGTGGCGCAAGAGAAATTCACCGATCCGGTTATCGGCCGATTATTGGATGATCTGCAACCTTACGCCGACGGTTTGCCCTACGATGACGACGACGCAGCCTTGATCCGCGCTACGCGACGCGCGTATGAGCGCCAGGTCAAGGTCCCGCCGGCGTTGGTGGGCGAGATCGCCAACCACACCACCCAATCCTATCAGGTGTGGACGCAAGCCCGGCCGCAAAACGACTTCGCCGCCATGGCCCCCTATCTGACCCAAACGATCGATCTGTCGCGCCGGCTGGCGGATTGTTTCCCCGGCTATGCCCATATCGCCGACCCTCTGATTGATCTGGCGGATTATGGGATGCGGGCGGAATCGGTGCGGGCTTTGTTTGCCGAGTTGCGGGCGCAGTTAGCGCCGTTGGTGAAACAGGTGACGGAACAGGATTCGGCCGATGATAGCTGTCTCAAGCAAGACTTCCCCGTTGACCAACAACGCCCCTTCGGCGAAGCCATCATCCGGGATTTCGGTTACGACTTTGAGCGCGGGCGGCAAGATTTGACTATTCACCCCTTCGCTACCAAATTCTCCATCGGCGATGTGCGCATCACCACCCGCTTCAACCCCCGGCATATCGGCGAAGGTCTGTTCGGCACACTCCACGAATCCGGCCACGCTATGTACGAACAAGGCGTCACCCCGGCTTACGAAGGCACCCCGCTCGATGGCGGCGTGTCGGCCGGCATCCATGAAAGCCAGTCGCGCACCTGGGAAAATCTAGTCGGGCGCAGCCGCCCTTTCTGGGAACATTATTATCCGCGTTTGCAAGCCCTCTTCCCTGAGCAGCTTGGCCGCGTCAGCCTGGACACCTTTTACCGCGCCATCAACAAGGTGCAACGCTCGCTCATTCGCGTCGAGGCGGATCAGTTGACGTATGATCTGCACGTCATGATTCGTTTTGACTTGGAGTTGGCCTTGTTAGAGGGGACGTTGACGGTGCAGGAGTTGCCGGAAGCGTGGCATGCGCGGTATACGGCCGACCTGGGGGGATGCGCGCCGAATGATTCCGACGGCGTCTTGCAGGATGTGCATTGGTACGCCGGGCTGGTCGGCGGGGCGTTTCAGGGGTAT
>JAYRVN010000467.1:0-11453 GCA_041918535.1 Chloroflexota bacterium | reverse complement strand
CCTGGTCGCTCTCCGCCGTCCATGCCGGTGTTGCCGCCAGACCGGCGGCCGATCCGTAGTAGACAAAAGCCCGCCCTTCGTACGTCTGGCCGTTGTCGTAGCCATGAGCGCCGATGATAATATCGCCGTAGCCGTCGCCATTGACATCCCCCGCCGCGCTGACCGAGAACCCGAAGGCGGCATACTCCTGGTCGCTCTCCGCCGTCCAGTCCGGGGTGGTGGATAGGGGGTCAATGGTCAGGGGGTAAACCGCGCCGGCGTCAACCACCACCAGGCGGATGGCGGCGCTGCCCGCCTCGATTTCCATGCGCGCCGGCAGGTCCCGGCCATCAGCGTCGGTGGCCCGCAGGCTGTCGTAGCGCAACACCTGCACCCCGCCGGACGTCGTCCATTCAATGGTCTGGCCGTCCGCGCTCAAAGCGGGCTGTAAACCCCCGCTGTAGCGTAAGCTCACCCACAGCGGGTCGTCGCCGTCGGGCCGGGCGGCCAGCGTGAAGCCTTGCTCCAGCCCGCGCGCGTCGTTGACATACCACATCTGTATCTCGTTGCCCGGGTAGTTGTAGGTGGCGCGGTTGCCTTCCACTTGCGGTTGGCCGCCGGCCGGCAGCGCTTTTAATTGGTCACCTCGGCCGTAACCGGTCAGTTGCAGCTCCCACTGCCAGGGCGGCGCGGCGCAGGCTGCCTCGCCGCAGGTGCGCGGCGTGACGGTTATCCCCTGCGGCGTGAAATAGGTGCGCAGGTTGTGCGCCCGGTTGGGGGCCTGGAAGGCGGCGCCCAGCCCAGGTATTTGGCTGCTCTCCTGCCAGGAGAGCTGATACTCACTCTGGCGAATTTGCTCTTGCGCGGCCGCTTGCCAGCCCGGCTCTGTCTCGGCCGCCGGGTCTGGTGAAGCTGCCGCATGCCGGTCGGGCCGGGCCGCGGCCGGTTGGGCAGGCCCCAGAACAAACAACAGAGCTACCAGGAAAAGCAGACAGCTCCCCACCGATATGTGTTTGAAGGCTTGTTTGGACATGATTCAGTTCTCCTTGACTGACTGATAAGGGGGCGCAGGCCCCGCCGGCAGCGTCGTACGGATGGCTAATACACGGGCCCGGCAGCGTCATCCGCAGTCGCGCCGCCGGCCTTCTTCTTCTCATCCTACTCCTTTGCATCGCACTCCTTGGCGGCTGTCATTCTGTGTGGGCGCCGGCTGCTCTGGCTGTCAGCAGGGCGCTCCCAGATGGCTCGCCTCAACGGTCACAACGCGTGAAGGCACACAATTACCTTATAGTGGACAATGTCTAGTGATGAAAGTCGCTCTTTTCCCGCGCATCTGTTACCTGCGTTCTGAATAGGTGTGCTGAGGTTGCGGTCTCCTTTGCCTGGCTGGATGGGTTGCGGTGGATTCGGCCGAAACTGCACTCTTGTGCCGGGCGGCTTCGGCCGAATCCGCTCTTTTGATGCCCCAAACCCGCTATCCTTTCTCCCACATCGCCATCGGCCTGCTTATGGACTGAACGCTTTCGGCCGAATCCCCCGCGCGCCAAAGACCAGGAACGCCGAGACACGCTGAGAATTGGAGATACTCAGAGAGGGATGCGCCGCCAGCGGTGGGCCTGATTGCCGTCGGCGCAGCCTGGCCGAGTTGTTACGGCAACGGCTTCGCCTATCGGCCGATTCACCCCTGTACCATAGCAGAGACCCTGCCCTCAATGGCGTAACACCAGCTATGGCTGACTTTGCGCCCGTGAAATTAGCGGCAAGAATGTGACCTTCCCCATTTCCACGGCGCCCAGGTCGCAGGCTGCCCCTATTGGTCGAGCGAATCCGCGTTGGTCTGTTGGGCGACAGGTTGCGTCCTGGCCGGCGTCAAGGGCCGGACTGCCAGGCAGCAAGGCCATTGTCCAGGTAGGCCCGCCATTGTTTCGCAGGGGGCCTAGCCCAACAGCGTTCGCCACCAAAGTGAAGCCGCAGCTATTGTCGGTCGCCAGATTAGGCGCGCCATCAGTCAGGATGACGTCCGCACATACAGCGGAGTTGTTGGGGTTGGCGATAATGCTGTTTTGAGCAGTGATAACGCCTGGGACCCCGGGGAGGCCGCCGAATTCTGGGTCGTTGGGCGTCGCGTCATTGTCATTATACGTTGTTGTGTTTATCAACGTCAGATTGCCCCCATTGGCAACGGCATGGACGCCCTGGCCAGGCCCTGTGTTACGGTTACGGACAAAGGTGCTGTTGTAAACAACCAGATTGCCAAGGTTATAGGCTACCCCGCCGGTAAGAGCCGTGTTACCTTCCACTGTGCATCCTTCCACGATCACATCTCCACGCGTTATCAATGCCCCGCCATAAGTGAGACCTGTGTTATGACTGAAAGTGGATGAGCGCAAGGTTGCCTCCGATGTGTTTATGGCGCCCCCATAACCGGCTATGTTGTTGCGAAACAAACTGGCCTCAACGCTTAGCGGCCCCAGGCTAAAAACCCCTGCGCCGGAACCGAGGTCAGTGACGTTGTTTTCAAACGTGCTGGTTGTAACAGTTACGGAGGCTGTTTCGCCACTATAGATCCCTGCACCACTTGAGCTGGCGTGATTGCCCTCCAACAAACTATCCACCACGAACAGGGCTTCACCCGTATGGTAGATCGCGCCGCCATCTTGAGATGAATTGTCACGCAGCGCCACACGCTCCACAGTTAGTCGCCCCTGACTGTAGATGGCGCCGCCGTAGTAGTTATTTTGGCCATGGCGCAGCGTGAGGTCATGCACCAGCAGGTCAACTCCTGGCGCCACATAAAAAATGGGTCCAGTGGCTTCGCCAGGCAGCGCTGCCGCCTGGACAATGGATTGTTCCATACCCAAACCGGCGATCTCCACACTCTTATTGACCACAATACCCGTCTCGGTATGCACCGCATCCAAGACTGTGATGGCATCGTCGGGCGCAGCGACATATAACGCCGCCTGAATAGTGGTGTAGTCACAACCGCTGGCGCATACCGTATGGGTGGTTTGCCCCGGCGCGGCCCAGACAGACATTCCCCCAGCCAAAACAACCAGTAAGAGTTGAACAAAAGTTTTCATAGCATCTTCTCCGTGAATCCAAGGCCACTCATCTAACGATCACACTTTGCGCTTGAGTACATCTCATGATAATGCTAACGCCTATGTATGTCGCGTACACCATGTACGAAATAGGTACGACTTCGGCCGAAATGCCGACCAGGCCCGCCGGTGTAACGCAGCCGGCCTGGTCAACACAAACAGCGCAGGCGCCCTGTCAGGTTAGTTAGGGTCGCCGGCTAAGGGACGATAGTGAGCCTGGGTGTTGTCTCCGCTTAAGGTCTCAGCCAGGAAGCGGCCGTCCAACTCCAATTGGACGCCGCGCGCCGCGTCGGCGCATCCCGCTGTTTGTGGCTGAACGAGCAGGCGGTAAACCCAACGACCCAGGTATTGCGTTACCCGGCCTTCGCCGCAAAGTGCGCCTCCCGACCAGGCGCGCAGCGGCATACCTTCGCTGAGCGCCAAACGATCCGCCTGGGCAATTTCCCCATAGAAGACAATCGGCGGCAGATGTGGCGGCAAGGCCGATTGCGGTCTCACATCGGGGTGTTCAGCGGGCGTGGGCATCAGCGGCGCAGCCAATTCCCGATAGGTTGCGGAGTCCCAATCAAAATAGAGCATGGCCGAGCGTGTGGCGTAAACCAGATAGGTGACGCCAAAGCGCAGGGCGCTCAAATCGTTTACCAGATTAGCCCATGCTGCCTGACTGTCCGCCTGGCGGTCGAACAATGACCAGGCCTCGCCATCCCAGGCATAAATAATGGTGAAGGCGGTATCAGGCGTTGTCGTCAGCGCGTTGGTGGGGGTATCGCCCGGTAAAGGATAGGTTATCAGGTTCCAACCCGGCTGCAGCGGTATCCCTACGCTGCTCGCCAACACATAGTAACCAGAGCCGGTCAGAGGGCTGACGGCCACATTGCGTCGGGCGTCGATTTGGGTGGGGAGGGCGCGCCAGGTAGCGCCGAAATCGGCCGAATAGTAAACCGCCAGCACTGTGTCCACCTCGAAAGCCTCACCGCCTGGCATAGCGCGTTGGAAATAGTGAAACAGGAGGGAGCCATCAGCCGGCGCGTCGCCTTGGTAGGAATAGGCTCGACTGACCGGATAGGCCCAAACGGGCAACCCTGGGGCCACCGGCAAGGTGTGTAGTGTGGTAGGCGTCGCGGCGTCAAACAGCGTTGCCGGGGATAGAATCTGCAACTCGCCATTATCCGTCGCTACTGGGACATCCCACGCGCCCCGCGAAGGCCCCCATTGCCCGACGCTGAAAGGCACGATCACCTCTTTATCCGGCGCATCAGGCGCCCACAGGTACGCATATTCCCAGGCCGGGTCGGGCGATTGCACCTGGCCGATCCAATCACCTCGATTTAGTCCCAGGTGAATCGGTTGCGAGGGCGCTGCCGCTGTCGCCAGGAATTGCATCTGCCAGTCGGCGGTCTGGCCGGTGTGCAGCGTGGCTTGCAAGGCGTCACCAACAATCGCGATCTCGGCAACAGGCTGCCAGCCCTCGACCGGTATCATCACCACCAGTTGCGCTGCCTGATCGATCAATAGACAACCGCTTCGCGTCATTGTGCGCGTGTTTTCAAAAACACACAGACGGTCGCCGGGGGTCGCGCCGCGCGCCCAGACCCGATCGGCGCGGGGAGCACCCAGGTCAATCAGGCGGCGTGTATCGGCCGAATCTCCCCACCCCTTGAACAAATACGCCCGACTAGACACCTCATGCACCTGGGCCGGTGCGCCATTCGGGTTGACCAGCGGGAAGATGGGCGCATGGAGCGCGCTCGGCGGGGTCTCCGGTTCCAGCACATGCACCTGTGTCAAGTCAGGCAGGCCGGCGTTGGGGAGTAAAGGGCGCTCCTGCAACCAGGGATAGAAGCTGAGCAACGTCTCCCAATCTGACAGGCCCGTTGTACGACCGGCCACGGTTTGCCGACAGGTCTGGCTCCAGGCAGCTAAGCCGAGTAACTGCGCCTGTGGGTCATAGGGGTCGCTCATGAAACTGCCGGCGCAGTCAACCAGTTGCGCCAGCCCATCGGCAGAGAACCCCAGGTAATCATCGCTCAGATAGAGCAAGTAATGCCCCAACTCATGCGCCAGGGCGCGGGGCCAATCCTCGCCAATGCGCCCCTGCTGGTTGCCGAAGCGGTTCCAGGTCACGCCCATCTGCACTTGGCCGGGGAAGAAGGTCACCTTGCGCTGGCCGAGGGTGACGGTGGTTGGTTCCGTTACCAGCCCGCCTATAGTCGCCGACGGCAGACGGTCGGGTGTGGCGTGGATGAGGATGTCAGCCTCAGCCCACTGTTGGCGATCCAGGTACACGCTCACCTCGCCCAGGGCGATCTGGCCGCCGCTAATGGCGTAGAGGGTGCGCGAGGCCGTGCGCAAGTCCTGGTTGAGTTGCGCCAGGTAGTCGGGATCGGAGCGCGCATCCCAGGCCAGACTAACGCTTAGATCGAAGAGAATCAGGGGGTTTTCGGCCGAAACGCGCACCCTCACCCCATTCTCACCCCACTCGGTCGCCGTTGACCACCCATCAGGGGTCACGACGAGATTTGTGTCATAGACCTGGAATTGGGGCGCGCTGTGTGTGGGCCACCCAGCAACCACCGACACCCCGACCGGCAATGGCGTAGGCAGGTAGACATAACCGCTGGCATCCGTCATCAAGCGCTTGCCGTGGGCATCAACCAGCCAATTCAGTTTGAGACTGTCGGGCGCGAGCCAGGCAACGTAAGCGCCGGCAGCCGGCGCCCCATCGCTTTTTACAACCTGTATAGCAAACGGAGCCGGCGTGTCGGCGAACAGGCCATAAATCAGGGTCGCCAAAGCTAGGAATAGGAACAAGGGGAATCTGGCAGAAGGTACATAGGATAGTGGGGCCAAGCGTAGTTGGTGTAACATGATCTTCCCTTGCGTCTGAGATAGATGGGTCAGAACAAACCCTCTACCTAAGTTAACGGGGTTGACACACAGCCTGTTCCTCCACCATCCGACGCTTACCCCACGGCAGGCGCACGTTTACCTGGCGCATCCGGCCGATCAGGTGCGCTCTGCGCAAATTGTCAATGGGTGGGTCTTGTTTTCTTATTTATGTTGAAAATCTGGCCGAACTCATGCTGTTTCGGGCATTGCCATTCCCGAAACAAGCCCGTTGTCAATCCCTGGCGGCTTCAGGCTCCTTCCCGGATGACCCGGTCATCTGGTCAAGCCAGTGCTGCACCAGCCGGGCTTGTTTTTCGGCCCCCAATCGGCTGAATGTCGCGCCGGCGGCCAGCGCCAGTGACAGACTGTCTGCCTGCCTATCTTTCCAACCACAGCGCGCCAAGGCCCATTGGCTGGCAGCTTTTTCATAGGGGTATTCGTCCGCCAGGGCAGCCAGACTGTGCTTGTAGGCGGTCGCGGCGGCTGCTCGCTCGCCCGCAGCGCACAAAATATCCCCTTGCGCTTGTCGGCTCAAGCCGATTTCCAGCGTATCTTGAAAGGCCGCGGCTGCCTGCAAGGAACGTTCAAGTCGCTCCAGAGCCAGAGTCAGGTTGCGCTCCGTGCGCCACACCAGTTGCGCGCGCAAGCGATGTAGCTCAGGCCAGAGCAAATCGATGTGGTGTTGTTGGGTCAGGGTTTCGGCCGAAGCCAATGTCACGTCGGCCGCTGCGTAACGCTCTACATGGATTTGCCAACGCGCCAGGTTGGTCAGGGTGTAGGCTTGCAACTCCGTCAGACCCAGCCTGGCAGCCAGTTCAACGCCGGCCTGAAAATGCGTCTCGGCCAGTTCTGCCTCACCTAGCTTGAGGTACAATAACCCCAGGTTGGTGTGGATGTCGCCCAGACGCGGCATATCCTGGATGTGTTCACACAATGGGATCAACCGCTGATAAGCAGATACCGCCGTTGCCAACGCCCCTTGCTTGTATTGGGCATCCGCCAGGTTAAGCCACAAATTCACCAACCGTCGCCGGTCTCCCAGTTGTTCGGCCAGCTCAATCCCCGCCATATAACAGGCCACCCCGGCGGCTGAATCTCCTTCCAAACACAGCAGGCGGCCCAAATTGTTCAGGCCGCCGACGCGCGCTGCACTGGCAGTGTCGGGCAGTAAAGCCAACCCCTGCCGCGCGGCTTCGATAGCCTGTTGGGGTCTGCGTAGTCGGTACAGCAAAGGGGCGCTCTGAATCATGAGGTAACCGCCCTGCTGCCTGACGACGGGCGAAGGATGGGGGGACAATTCGGCCGAACCCATCTGGAGTTGATCAAACGCCCCCTCCAGGTCTTGATCCTGTTCCATCAACAAGCGCGCCATGCACTCGCGCCAGCACCCCTTCAGCAGCCAACTCTCATCCTCTTGCCGTGGCAGGTCGGCCAGCCAGCCTTCGGCCGCCAGCAGGTCTTGCCGGGCAGCCTCATAATCCGCCTGGCGGATAGCTAATGTACCTCGCTTAATATACGCTGCGGTTTGCGCCTCTGGCCGGCTGCGCTGAGCAGCAGTCAAAGCCCACCCCAACAAGGTGCGGCCCACCGACCAAAAGGCAAACGTATCAACAAAACCCAGTGAGCCGGGACTGAGGCGTGTCAGACCCTGCACACCGCGCAAAACCAATTCCCACGCTGCGTGCTCATAAGCCCAACGTAAAACACCCACGATATTGGGCCAATCCTGTAGCAGCGCCGGGTAGGCGGCGGCGGTTGCGTCTTCGATCTGTTGAACATAATACGCAGCAGCGCGTTGTTGATACACACCCGCCATCGGCGATGGTCTGATTTTCTCTCCAGCGAATAATTTGAGGAGGGTATGCCATTGATAACGGCCGGCAACCGGCTGACCTGGCGCCGGCCAGTCCCCGATTACGGCGGTGGGGGTCGCCAGAGGGCTGTTCAACAACGATAGCGCTGTTAGACGTCCTAGCTCTAACTTAACCTCAGCCGGCGACGCTTCGGTTAAAGCCGCGCCGACTTCAGCCGTGAAATCTGGCCCTTCCAACAAGGCCAGCGATGCCCACAGGCGCTGCATGGGTGGGGATAACAATCGATAACTTAGTTCAAAAACCGCCCGGATGCTGTGGCCTACATCAGACCATTCTTCCAGGTAGTTTAGACGCGCCTGCTCATCGGCCAGCAGGGCGCAATACTCGGCCGGCGTTAGACCTGGGCTAAGGGCCAGGCTGCACGCCGCCAGGCGAATGGCCAGAGGCAGGTTGCCAAGCAATACGGCCACATGACGCAGGCTGTCTTGCTCGCGCAGCCAGTAGTCCTGGCCTAAAACAGCAGTGAACAACAACGCGCTTTCATCGACCGCAAATGGCAACAGTTCAAAAACCGAACTGTGGCGCGCGACAGCCAGGGCACGGTTGCGCGTCGTGATCAATACGGAGCAATTGTCTGACGGCGGTAGAAGCAGTTCTAATTCGGCATTGCTCTCCACATTGTCCAGCACCACAAGCGCGCGCCTGGAAGCCAACAACTGGGATACCGTCTGGCTGAGGCTCTTTAAATCGGTGATGTGGCTGATGTCGCGACCACAAGCCGCCGCCAACGCATTGAGGATCGATGGTAAGCTGAGCGGGCCGCTTAGCGAGGCCCACAGGATGCCATCAGGGAAGGTTGGGCGCAACTGATAGGCCAGTTGGATAGCCAATGAGGTTTTACCAACGCCGCCCATGCCATGTATCAGGCACAGCGCGCCCGGCCGTTGCAGGGCGGTAGTCAAAAGCGCCAAACCGTCGCCTCGGCCAACGAAATCCTCCACCTGTCCCGGCGCTTGAAATGGCGGCCATGGGGGTGTCCCTTTGGCCTGCCCCTGCTGCCAGTCTGCCAGTGCTTCCAGCAGCGCCAAGTTGTGGGACTGTTGGGCGGTCGCCGCCAACATCTGGAGAGACCATCCGCCAGCCGCACGCAAAAGTCGTTCGATTTCTGGCGTGGTCAGATGCAAGCTGGCAGCCACCTTAATCACATCTTCAACATGGCGCGGCTGCCTGACATGGCCGTTCAGCCAGCCAACAAGTGTCATTTTGGGTAGTCCAGCCAGACGGGCGAGTTGGGCCGCGTTGTGCTGGCGGCGTTCTAGATACTCCTGTAAGACATCAGCCAACGATTCCTGCATTACCATAAGATGCCTGACTTGCTATCCGGCCTGTTATCTCTGGCGTCAGCCCCCAAGCGCTGGGATAGGCTCGTTTTTCTCAATGAAGATTTATACATTCCGTTCGAGCTTGGAACACCCAATTAAAAAGTGTACGGTAGTGAAAATCAATCTCAAAGGGCTAAGTGAGGTCAACATCCGGAGCAACGCGGTGAGAAACGGCATAAAATAGGTTTCTTCGTGAATCGGCTCATTGTGCGCAAAACGGGCAAACTTCTTTTCCCGGCGACTGATTTTACTGCCATCGGGGACAGGCGGGGCCATGGCCTCCAAGTGGCTTTGCTTACTTGGCACAATACCGGTGACCATCATGGTCAACGTGTTCATATTTTCTACAGTTCAATGTGCGGCGGCAGGCGTACATCGGCGCGCTCCGGCACACGCAGGAGCATGGGCGGGCGTTCCAGCAGGTGCGGCGCTTCGCGCTTGGGCAGGTCAAGCCATAGCACCTGGGGCAATGCCTGCTCAAGAAATTTGTCCTGCCAGATGGTGCGCATCAACTGCAGCAGGTTGGCGCGGTTCTGGCGGTCGAGGGGGGTGTCGAGTACGTAGGTCGGCTTTTCCGTGGCGCTGGAGCCAAGTTCAAGGAATGGCAGAAAGCCGGCCAGAAATGCCAGCAGCGGTTCATAAGGGAAGGAGGTTCGCTGGGGGTTACGCAATTCAGCCATGAACCAGGCGAGCGCCAACAACCACATGGCCACGGCCAGCGCAATACGTAGGCGGCTGCTGGTGATACGGATGGTCATGAGTCAGTTTCACACACAGGACAACTTGTGGCGCACATATCCTGGCCTGGAATGTGGCAACCAGTACGGCGCGGGTTGTGCGCGCCAAAACGGGCCAGTACACCGGTCTGAATGATTCTAACAACAATCATGGCCGGCGGCGAATCGCGGTTGCGCCAGGTTTCCCCCAGACCGTCTGGCATCGGGAGAAGAGCAGTCGGCGATGCCCCGGCCGCCCGACGGCGGCTGGTAGCGTGTATTCTTGTCGGGAGCCTCTCGCCGTAGAGTAGGACGCAGGCGCGCCACATCGCTGTACGTTCCCTGAGTTCCCTCATCGAACCGGACGTATGGCTTTCCCGCATCCAGCTCTCCGACCATCTTCGGCCGACGGTGTACGCCGCAACCCATCCAGATGGCTCACCTTACCGAATTTGTTGGCGTAGGTGTTGCTGGGCCTTTTGACGCGGGCACGGGCTCGCGAATAAATTCCTCTCCACCTTGAGCTGCCTGGTGGATAATTGTTCCAACAAAATCATCCGCACCGCCTTCAACTACTTTACCACCTACAAGCGCCGTATGCCTTATGTTCATTTTCGTCAAAAAGGGTATCAAATTGGTTCGGGCACGATTGAAAGCGCCGCCGAGCAAATCGGGGTGATGGGAAGGCCCCTGGAGCCATCTGGAACGAAGACAGTGCACGCAAGGTTGCCAAGGCCAAAGCCGCCTATCTCTCTGATGGCTGGCGGAGCTTGTTCCTGGCAACCTGACAACTTGTTCGTGCCCCCGACCGCCCACGGCAGATGCGGCAGCTTTGACGGTTTCTACTGCCTATGGCAGTTGAGTCGTTGTCGCCGGCGTCATGATTCGGCCGAATCCGCTGTTTTTTTGCATCAGCCTGCAGGCCGGCGAGACCTACCCCAACCGCCAACCCCGAACGCCACACCCTGACAGCCCCATTCCTCCGGTCGGCCTCGCCGGCAGACCGGTCTGGCGCCCCATCGAAGGACGCCCGACACGGCGCGGCCCAGGGTATCCCGCCGCGGCCCCGTGCGCCCAGACAGTGTTTCGGCCGAATCCCTCTCCCTTGCACCCCAAACACACGCTTCCCTCTCCCGCGTCGCCACCGGGTCCTTCTCATGGGTCAGTGCGCCTGTGAGCCGGAGGAAGAAGACATTCCCGAAGATGAGTTACCGTTCTAGTCGTAGGGGGGAAACCCCCTTTTTGCGTCATCGTCGTGCAATCTCCCATTCTTGCCTGCTTACTAGCTGTTGCCCCGGTCATTCGGCCGAAACCCACCCGCCGCCGACCTGCCCGCTGTCCATAACCGCCATCCCTGTTTCACCCTTGCCAACTCAGGCGACTCTTCTTAAGACACTCCAAATGGGAGAACATAAACAGAAGGTTTGCCAGCCCAGGAGTCAATCGATGTGGCGCTTCCAAAACGAGGCGTTAGCCGATGGCCGCGAGCTGCGCTTCACCCTCTATCGCGTGGCGCGGTTAGCTACCTTCAGCCATGTTCTGCACGGCTGACAGAGCGACGCCGCCTTT
>JAYRVN010000466.1:0-1532 GCA_041918535.1 Chloroflexota bacterium | reverse complement strand
AGCGCATACCCATTATCGCGCATCTGTTCAATTATGATATGATCCATGTGAACCTCTTGTTGTTTATGGTTTGGTCACACACCCATAATAGCAGCAAGAGGTTCTTTTTCCTCATTTTCTACGACTTTGGAAAAACCCTGGTCATTTTGGGTAGTCCTCCAGGTCGTTCTGGGCTGTTTTGCTGGCCAACAGGCGCACGTCACCAGCAGTTGCCTCACCCTCTCCGCGCGTGGTTGGGGGGCCGGCGCCGGCCGCGTGGCGGACCAACAGAACCCGACACCGGGCCAGTTTGGGCTGACGATGGCAGCGCGCTACTAAGCCGTAGTGGCGAATACGCACAAATTGCCCGGGTAAGACATGCTACAGAAAGCCACGGATGAATTCAACCTTGCCCTGGCGTCCTGCGGGCTTTACGCGGCGTTGCCTTCGCCGTCAGGCCGATTGATCCACCCGCCAATAGACATTATTCTCCCGCGCCATCAGCTTGTACTCCACGAACGCTCGGCGCAACGAGGCGGCGTCGGGGTGGTGGCGTTTGATGATTTCATTCACCTCACTCTCGTGATAGCGCACGCCCGGCTCGAACTTCTCCAGCAGCCAGCGCAGGATAACCAGCAGCTTCTTTTCTTTTGCCGGCAATTCCTTGAGCCGCTCACCATCCACAAAGGCGCGCAACACCTTCTGCTCCCAGCTTGGCCCTTCTTCTGGCTCGGCCCACTCATTCAGGCGGTGGGCGCTGAAAATATCACGCCCCATGGCCTCCAGCGCTCTGGCGTTGAGCGTATAGTACCGAGATGTCCCAGCGGGGCGCGCAGTCACCAGGTCTAGTCCCTTCAGTTGCGCCAGATGGTGCGACACGGTCGGCTCTTTGATGGTCAACAACTCGGCCAACTCGCCCACACTGCGCTCGTTGTTCGCCAGCAGGCCGATGATCTTCAGGCGGGTTTCGTTACTTAGCACTTGAAAAAAGCGCAACAAGGCTTGAAATTGTTCTTGATCCATATCAAACTCCCTTGATGTCTGTCTAATTAGACCGCCATCTAATTAGAATTGTATCGAAATAGTTCCGATTGTCAAGCTCCGTATTGGAATTGCGTTATCCTGCCGCGGCGGGTGTGGGCAAGTGGGCGGCGCCGATTACAATTCCCACGCGTACAACAGGGTGGCAATAGCCTGATGGTTTGTAGTGGCTACTTTGGCGGTTAAACGGCTGAAGCCGTCACTACAAATTAGCGGGTTATTTCAGCCGGCGTGTACTAGCTTGGAGCGATTATCCCCGCCCGAACGCGGGTGGAGGGGGATCGATATCTTGTTTGAAGGTGAGGCTTATGCAAGGCAAAATCTGTATTGTGACCGGGGCCAACTCAGGCATCGGCAAAGTGACGGCGACGGAACTGGCGCGCCGGGGCGCGACGGTGGTGATGGCGTGTCGCAGCCAGGCGCGGGGCGCGGCGGCAGCGGTCGAGGTTCGCCAGGAGTCCGGCAGCGACAAGGTGTCTGTCCTGGCGTGCGATCTGTCGTCGTCGGCGTCT
>JAYRVN010000465.1:0-13606 GCA_041918535.1 Chloroflexota bacterium | reverse complement strand
TTGGGAACCGGGAAGCTGAACTGAGCCATGTGACTCCAATCCATCATGCCCAGATACAAATGCCCGTTGTAGGAGGCGGTTGACCAACTGTAATTGGCGTAGAAATTTCCCAGGCCTGCCATTCCAAACAACGGCTGTTGGCCCATTTTATTGGGAACAATGTTCCATGTGCCGACATCGAAATCATATACCGGGAATTCCGGCATCCCATACACGAGTTCCGCGTTGGCTCCGTCGAACACGCCATCAACCGCCTTTATGCGAAAGATACTGCTTGCTCGTGTCACCCCAACCGAGATTTTGTTCAATTCGGCCGGGTCTGTGACCACGTCGCCTTTAGCCAGACGAGCCATGAGATGAACAGTTTGGGCTTTATTCAGGACGTGCATAGTCGTCCAATACAAGTAATCGCCAACCGAAAAGAGAGGGCCACCGCCATAGCTTTTGGCCGTTTGGAAGTCCGGCTCATAGGCGTTGACATCCCACAGCTTGACCCATTGATTGTAGTGGTCGCCGGTCAGGCCGCCGGGAGGAATCTCCGGGCTCATGAAAATGCTCACGACCGGGCAGATGATTGTTTCGCCGCTGAAATCGCAACCTGACTGGCTGGGCCAATTTGAGACAAACAGGCGATTGTCATGCAGGGCCAGATAAGCTCCCAAGCCTTCAATCTTACCCACCGGCTCGAAACTCAGGGGGTCTTGACCGTCCCAGCGCAAGACGGTTCCGTTTTGGCCGCTATTGCCGCTGCTGTTGCCGACAGCCGTGTAGAGGACGCCATTAAGGGTCACCGTATGGCGGATATCGCCATATTCGTCATAGTGGGCGGAGCCTATATATTCACCAGTAACGCCGTCATAGGCAAAGAAATTAACGCCGGCGGAGGCCACGAACCCGCTGTTGTTCGGCCCAAGCGATGGGCCGCCAAGAAAGATCACGTTGTTGACGGAACCGGCCGCGCGCAGACCGATGGTGTTGTTAATCCAGGGGTCATTGAAAGGCGGTGTTTTCTCGACCAGATCGTCATGTAGCGGATCGTACATATACACTTTGGGCGGACGCCAATCACCCATAGTGGCTACAAGGGGAGGTGAAAAGTTAGAGGAGCCGTATTCGCAGACATAACCGGCGTTGATCAAGGGGGGCGGCCCTTTGAAGGGGTTGAGGTTTATCTGGTCGGAAATGAGACAGATGTCGTTAGAGGCAGTGCCGAACCAGATTTTGCCGTTGGAGTAAGCGGTGCTCCAGATGCGCGTGTCATTGATTTTCGGCCGACCCCTGTCACATGGAGGGCCGGCGACGAATTCGGGATAGCCTATCTGAACAAAACATTCGTCGGCCTTAGCCTTGGCGATCAGTGTGGGCGAGTAGTCGGAGGTCTTAAGTTGATCTGGCCCATAGTAAGAAGCCCAGAAGGCTCGCAGCATGTTGTATTCATCATCCTGTGGCTTGATCTCACCGCTGGCTTTGACCGGCGATGTTGCCACGCGATTGATGAGCAAGATATTGAACGCGACAAAGAGCGTCAGAACAGAGAATGCGACGATGTGTTTCTTATGCATCTTTCTCTCCCTTTGACAGGCTCGGCAAGAAAATCGCGTGATAAGAGCCTATCGAAAGCGCCGGGGCAACAGTGATTGCCACAGACCAGGTGAAGAGGCGATCTGCCTGAGCCAAGCTACAACAGCGTGGACTAGGTCGGGGATTCGGCATATTGAAAACGTTGGCGATAGCGACGAGTGCGATGCAGAATAGGTTGTCGGTAACGTTGAATGTCAGTTTCCAGGTTGAGGGGGCGTGTCTGAATGCTGCCCGGGCTGACCGGGCGTTCCGGGGTCAGGTTTAGGAAGGTCATCACCTGATGGATGCCTGCCAGGGGATCGGCGCAAAGTGCCTCGTAACTGGTTTCCGTGTAGATGGCAGGCGGGAGTTGGCTGATGTTGTCCAAATAGTAATCGGCCGCTTTGACGAAGGCGCGGGTGCGGTTGCGCACGGCAATATTGAGCCAGGAGGTCTCCAGAATGGTCTGGGCCAGACGCTGACGGAGAGGCCGCTCGAAGCGGCGGGCATAGCCCGGAGACAACATGGCCATGTAGGGATTGGGTTTGGCAATGAGGTGCCGGAGAAATTTGAGTTGAGAGTTAATGACAGCCAGGGGATGGCGGTGAATGAAGATGAACCGGGCCTGGGGAAACGCTTCGTGCAGGTACATGAAGAGCGAGAAATCCCAGGGGTTTTTCAGGAGGATGGGTTTGTCATTGTGCGCGGTGTATTGAATTTTGCGACACAGTTCAATCAAACGATGGACGTTGTTGGCGTTGATGCGGGCTTGCCAGGCGGTGTCGTCAATGACGAAGCCGTACTCTTCAGAGTGGTCAGGGGAAACGGGGGAATCATCCACAATGCGGTTGGCGAGGCCGAGGCCGGCAAACCGTTGGACAAGGGCAGCCTTGGCTTCGGCCTCTCGTCCCTCAATAGAATTGGTGAGGATTTCTCCGTAGCTGAGGATATGGTAGGTTGTGACGACGTTAAAGCAGTTGGTTTCCTGCAGGATGTGATGCAAGACGGTTGTGCCTGAGCGGTGGGGGCCAATGATAAAAATCGGCCGAAATTCCACCCCCTCTAGCAGGTGCAGATACTTTTCATCCGGCACACTCATGCCGCACCTCCACCGCTGTCCAGGTTTTCCAGAACCGGTTCTGCCTCCTCTTCAATATAGTCAGCCGGATTCACGGAGGCGACGCTGCTAGTGGCAATGTAAGTCCCGGCATAGGCTGCAATCAGCTTTGGCTGTTCCAACGCGCTGAGATGTTTCAGCTTAGATGGGGGTAAAAGCACCAGCGTGGCATTCGGCAACTGCCGTTCCAGAACATCCATCGAGGGCTTGAACAAGGTGTCGGCCTCATAAATGAGCAACACTGGCTTAGTAATCTTGGTCAGGTTCTCAACGGTTAGCTGGCCGACCGTGGTGTGCAGGCGCACGTCTTCCGGAGCATCGCGCACAACTTCCAACGCCTCCAGCAACCGCTTGATTGGCTCCGGATTACGCCGCCGCCCTTTGCTTGGCCCATAAGCCACCGGCACATCCACAATGGAGCGCAACAGGAATTCAATGTCGCTGGCGCGGTCGGCCGGGATCGGTTCACCGACCATCTGCTCAAAGACTTCGGCGATGTACTTCCAGCCATACCAATCGTCCGCCACATACGCCTTAGCCATGGCCGGCAATACCGACTCGATGGCTACCACCGACTTCACTCGATCAGGATAGAGCAAGGCCATGTGCAGCGCCAGGTCTGCGCCCAGGCAATGGCCGATGATGTGGGCCTGCTTAATATCGAAAAGGTCCATCATGACTTTGACATCTTCTACCATATCGTCCACGATATAGGTCTGGTTGGCCATATCGCTCTTGCCGTGTCCACGCAGGTCAAAGGTTAAGATGTGGTAGGTTTTCCGCATACTGGGAATGAGCGTCAGATGCCAAACCGCGAGGTTGCCCCCCAGGCCATGTAACATGACAACGTCTTCGCCTTCCTTGTTGCCAATGCGCCAATAGTGGAAGGTTAGGTCGTCGTTTCCCATAATCTTAGGCATTTAACATTCTCCTGAGCGTGTTGCATCGCATCAATTTCTTGGTTTGGCTCCCCTGGAGTGCCCATAAGCTCCAGCCGCCGATTATTCTACATAACCTAGTTTAGCCAGTTGTTCCATGATCGCCAATTCAGATTCTTCGTCTAACGCTAAACCCTCATCTAGTCGGGCAGCTGTGGAAGCGGTCTGAACTGTTTGGGGAGGATGGGCAGCCAGGAAGGCCGGGTCGAAGCCCGCTTCCGGTAGGTGTCCGTCATAGTGTGCTGGAATGGGCAACCCCGAACCATAGGCGATGAGGGGCGCGACATCTAGAATGGAAAGTTCGTCTAAAACCAGACCCCGACGCAAGCCAGGCCCTTGAGCGACGAAGATGCCTAGAGGATGGTGCGTGCCGCTAACGGCAGCGCGAGGTTTGGTGATCTCGTCTGAGGCCAAGATGGAAATCAGCCCCCCATCACGCAGCACAACGGTTAGGTCGGGCGCAAGTTCCAGATAGGGGCCGGCGAAAATTTCCTCGCGCTTCCAGATTTCGGTTACAAGTTGCCCCCCGGTGACGGGATCGCGCACCGCTTTGAGCGCGGCGATAAGGAAGTCGCGAAACGCTGCATAATCGGCTGCCGGCACGCCGTGTGGGGTTGTGGCATTTTGCTGGACGATATGGATGCCGTTAGCGCTGGGTGTGGGGGCGTAGGCTTTGGTTTTATCCCAATCCAACAAATAGACATGGCGAGCGAGTTGACCAATGCCCAGAATGGCTTGCTCGGATTCGGCCGGCGCCTCCTTGGACCAGGTTAGCAGGCCAAGTCTCTCCAGCCAGGTGTTGACAAAGAAGGTGGATTCTTGCTTGCCGAACCCGTGGTCGGAGGCGATGACTACTGTGGCCTCCGGGCCGGCCATGCCGACGATCTGTTCAACCACCTGATCCAGCGCGCGGTAGTAGCGCAAGACGTAATCGCGTAGCTCAAGTTCAAAGGCGTCCGGCTCGGAGGTGAAGCAGGTGGGATCGAGATAGCGCCAGAGCAAATGCTGGAGCTTGTCGGTGCCGTCGAACATGATAGTGGTCAGGTCACTAGGGTCTGTGGCGTGTAGCAGGCGCAATATCTGGAGCCATTGCTGGTCTTTGCGAATGTGCACATCAATCCAGTTTTTGTACTCATCGGTGGCCGTGCCTTCGATGGCCTTCTCTTCTTGTTTCATGTCCATCGCCAATTCGCGAGGATTGAAGTTAGGAATGGCCTCTTTAAGCCGATTGTAGAGATCGGCGGGCTGGCAGGCGAAGCGGAGTTGTTTCCAGGGCATCCAGCCGGGGATGAGGTAGCCGTTGATGGGTGGGGCGGGGAAGGTGACCGGGAAGTTGAGAACGGTGGCGGTGAGGCCGTTTTGATTGACGTATTGGTCAAGCGTATCGGCCGAAATATCTTTCCCCGTCAGCATCTCAATGTGATAAGAGTCCGGGGCCGCCTTACGAAAGAAGTCAAAGATGCCATGTTTGCCTGGATTTACCCCCGTGCGCAAGGAGGTCCAGGCCGGAGGCGTCAGCGCCGGCACAATGGTGCGTAAATTAGCCCGTACACCGCCGGCGATGAAATCACGCAGAAACGGCATCACGCCATCGGCCATGAGCCGGTCTAAGATGGTGAAGGTCGCGCCATCAAGTCCAAGGATCAGTGCTTTCTTCATAGTCGTTTATAAGTTGACCGGCGCGCGCGGAGGATGCGGTCAATCCGTAAGCGCCGACGGGTTCATACATGACAAGGTCAGACGCGCCCAAACCGGCTAACTGGTGGCGCGGCTCAGATGCTCAAACAGGAAATCAATCCATTCCCCGACGGAGATATCGCGACTCTCGCGTTCACCGACTTCGGCAAAGAATTCGGCAAAGGGGAAGGTCTGGCCGTATCTTTCCTGGAGCGTGTTGGCCATGATGACGACATCGAGCGACTCAAACCCGAGGTCATCCAAAAAGGTGGTGGTCTCTGTGAGTTCGCCCTCGTAATCCATGTCTTCCAGCATTTCCTGGAGCAACTGGAACATATCTGCCCGAATTTCTGCGCGTGTTTTCATACGAGTCCTTTGGCGTCAGGCGATTTTCCGCCGACGACTTCTATCTGACTTTACCCCAGGTTAACGGCGGTCGCCACAATGAAGGTGTCTTCTTGCGCGGTATGGGCGGTGAGGGTGAAGGCGGGGTCGAGGTGGAGTTGAGCGGCGATTTCGGCCGAAAAACCTACCGTCACCGTCCCTTTCTCCACATCCACGCTCTGTGCTTGCACCCCTTTCGGTCGCCCGACCAGGCCGTGTCCGATGGCTTTGCCCACGGCTTCCTTGGCGCACCACAAACGCATCTGCCAATCCGTGTCGGTAGGCAGCGTCTCTAACAGTGCGGTCTCGACCGGGGCAAAGGCCATCGCTTGCCCTTCTGTTGGAAAAGTGCCGGCTTGCTCCAGGTCCACCCCCACGCCTTGCGCCGTGGGATGAACCACCGCCAGCATACGCCCGTGGGCATGGGCCAGCGAGACCTGCGGCATCTGCCTCACTTGATCGGCCCAGACCCCATGAACGGTGGGCCGGCCATGCTCATCCGGGATGATTTCCACATCGGCCGGACATAACAACAGGTCGTATTCAGCCTTGAGATAGTCGCGCACGGCGTCCTTGGCCACGACTCGCGCCAGCAACCACTCCAACTGCCGGTGGGGGGGCAGCTTCAGGGCGCGCCACATGGCGCGTTCACGGGCGCTGAGCACGGCAAAGACGAGGACGCGCCGCCAGATTTGACTGTGCGCAGTGAAGAAATCGTTCGGGAAGTCCGTCAGGCTCAACTGACGGGCGATCAGCGGCTCGCCGGAGGGTGGTTGCCAGGGATAGCTCAGAACGCGTTCACGCGGTGAGGCGAAGACAAAGCGGAAGAAAGTGGGCGGCAAGGCAAAACGCCGATCTTCCCAACTGGTCAGGCTGAGCCATAGGCTGCCATCCGGTCGCACGACCTCGAAGTTGGCGCGCACCTGGTTTTCGCCCAGGAGTTCGGCCCAGCAATTGCAGATGACCGGCGTGCCCGGCGGCAGCTTCGGCCCAAAAACGTGGACTTCACGTACCCGATAGGGGAACATGACCACGCCGGAAGGCAAGTATTCCAGGCCCCAGAAGCCGACGACCTGGCCGATTTGGTCGAACAAGACGGGATCAATGACAAAATTCGGCCGATCCGTGGACGCGAACAATCTGTCTTCCGGCAATATTTCCAACGAACCGACAGCCCCGTTATCACTCCACACATCCATCGTTTTCACGCCCCGGAAACGCGCCCCGTGGAACATCAGGCTCTCTTCATACAACCGGTCGCCCGGCCAGGAAGAGGGGCGCTGGTCGTTGAGCCTTAGCGTTTGGGGCGGCGGGGCCGGCCGGTATGCGTCGCCGAAAATAACGGTGGCCTCCGCAATCGGGGCGCGAATTTCCCCCTCCCACAACATCACATGGATGGCGACTTCGTCGGGCGCTTTGCGCGCTTCGTCACGCCGCCGGGCGAGCAGACGCATCGTTTGGCGACTTTCATCCAGGGCGATCCAGCGGTAAGCCAGGATGTCTTCAAAGCGCACCAGAGTTTTACCGGGCGCCAGGACAGCCGCAGCTTCCGCCAGCATCTCAATCGTGCCGGTGAGCGGCATGACGGGCAGACCGGTCAGACTGGGGTCAGTGAAAGCGATCTGGCGGCCCAAGGTATGGTCCTCCAGCAAGATATCCTCAGCCATATCGAGTTCACACAAAATTTCGGCCGATTCTCCCGGCACATGCTGGATGATCTGACGCACAAAAGGGTAGCGCGGCGGCGCAATCGGCGTTTCGGCCGATTTGGCAGCCGGCGATTTGGCTGTCCCAGCCAGCGCTTCTTCAATAAAGGTCACGATTTCTTGCAGCGTTCGCATCGCCGTTAGCGTTTCCATTTGCTCCGCCGGCAAGCTCTGATCGAATTGTTTCTGAAAAGAGCCGAGGATTTCCACTTTTTTGATGGAATCAATCCCCAATTCGGCTTCCAGGTCCACATCCAGTTTGATCAGGTCGGCCGGATAACCGGTGCGCTCGCTGACGATTTCTAGCAGCCTGGCTTGTAGCGCGTGACGATCGAGGGGCGCAGCCGGGACGGATGTCGGCGTGCTGGGAGCGGGCGGCGGCGGGGTTTCGGCCGAAATTGTCACCGGCGCAACCGGCGCAGGCGTGGGCTTCGGCGCGACCGGCGTCGGCGCTTGGATTGCCTCCCGTATAGGCAAGCTACGCGCCAGGGGCGGCAAATTGGGCAAAACCGGCGGCGTCGGCGGCAACGCCGGCGGCGGCATGTACGCCGACGGCAGCGGCGCGACCGTCGGCGGCAGGGCGGCCGGGCTGTTTTCCGGCGGCAGATTGATGATGACCGGGGCCGATCCGGCTGCCGGTTCCAAGCCGCCGGTGATGAAGGTCTGCATGACTTCTGCCTGAGCCGTCAGGAATTGATCCATCGTCTGCATGTAGGCCGCCATGATTTCTGGCAGGGCGTGCGTCTGACGACGACCGGTGGGCGGCGCAGCCGGGCTTGGGGATGCGACAAGCGCGGGGATGGGCGCAGGCGCGGGGATAGGCACAGGCGCGGGGATGGGCGCGGGCGTGGGTTGCGCAGGGCGTGGCGCGGGTGGTTTTTCGGCCGAAACAGGCGCAGGGCGTTCGGCTGGGCGTGGGGGAGCAAATTCGGCCGAACGCGTCGGCGCGAGCGCAATCGCCGGTTTATCCCCATTCGCCACTACAGCTGCCGGCGCATGCGCCGCTTTCAACCGACGCGCCGTCTCCTCCGGCAAATCCAACAGCGTCCAACCCGTAGACAGCGTCAGGCGACCCCGTTCCGGCTGCGGCGGCGACTGCCAATCAATGGCCTGCGGGGCGCGCCGGGCATACAGATAAGCCAAATCCAGACTGACGCCATGTGCGGCCAACATCCCCAGCAGGTGATTCAATTGGGTGATGCCCGACCGGGAGGCAATGTTGATCGAGGCGGCCAGATGCTCTTGTTTGCGCAAGATATCGCCAACAAAAGCTGTCAAGTTGCCGCGCGGACCAACTTCCACAAACAGCCGAACGCCATCGGCGTGCATCTTCTCGATGGTCTGGCTGAAACGCACTTTGTCTACCCAATGGCGTGTCGCGATCTGCCGCACTTCTTCCACAGCGCCGGGGAAGGGGGCCACGGTAGTGCAAGAGTACATGGTAATGGGCGAGGCATCGGTCAACCACTTCTCGAAAAAGCGGATAGTGCTGTTTTCAAAGACGCCAAAGAGCGGGGTGTGATAAGGCCGGTCAAAGCCCAGTTTCTCGAAAATGATGCCTTTGGCGTTGAGACGCCGCGCCGCCTCTTCCATAGCCTGCGCTTCGCCCACCAGCACCGCTTGATGAGGGCAATTGTCCATGCCGACGAAAACGTTGTCTAGGTCGGTGATGAGGCCTTCCAACTGCTCCGCCCCGGCGGCGCAGGCCAGTAGCGTGGCCTGGGGGATGCCGGCTTGCTCGGCCACGGTGTCATAGATGTCGTGAAGTTCGGCCGTGAATTGAGCGATCTTCTCCGGCGTATCCAGGCGCACCATCTGAGCGGCCAGCATGGCCGAATATTCGCCGGTGCTATGGCCTAGAATAGCGTCGGGCTGCACGCCAAGCCGTTGCAAGAGCAGGAAGAGGGCATAGTTGGAGGTTAAGACCGCCTCGATGGCGCCCTTCATTTTATACAAACGCTCTTCAGCCGCCTGGTGCTCTTCTTTTGTGAAAGTGGGGCGCGGGAAGATCACGTCGCTAGGGAGATAATCGCGCGCTTGTTGTTGGAAAATGCGATCAATGCGATCAAAGCTGGCGCGGATTTCCGGGAAGTGGAAGCACAAATCGGCCAGCATATTGAGATACTGGCTGCCTTCGCCGGGGAAGAGAAAGGCAAGCTTCCCGGCGCGCCCCAATGGCTCTTCCGTGTAGTAAATGCCGCCGCGACTGTCTTTGATTTGCCCTTTGCCCGGTTTTTGCAGCAATTCGACGGCCCGGTTGAGCTTGTGCGCCAGGTCGGCATGGTCGCCGGCGATGACGGCCAGGAGATGAGGCCGGCGTGGCTGGGCAACGTTGAAGGTGTAGGCCAGGTCTTTGAGGCTAATGTGGGCTAATGGGCCGTTGAGGGCCGTCGCCAGTGCGCCGGCGTGGGTGAAGAGCTCGGGACGCGATTCGGCCGAAACCAGGAATAGCTCCGTCTCCCACTCCTTCAAATGACTCTCCAGCAGCGTCTCATCGGCCACCTGATACTCTTCGACAATCACATGCGCGTTAATGCCGCCAAAGCCAAAGGCGTTCACCCCGGCCCGACGCGGCACATCCGTCCGCCCGTGTATCCACGGACGCGGTTCGGTATTCACATAGAGATTGGAGCCCGCCAACTGACTGTTGGGGCGTGTGACATTGAGGGTGGGGGGCAAAATCTTATGGTGCAAAGACATGGCAATCTTGATCAGGCCGGCGATACCCGAAGCGGGAATCGTGTGCCCAATCATGGATTTGACTGTGCCCAGGGCGATAGCGGGCGGGCGGCCCGGCTCGGCATCGCCAAATACACTGCGCAGCGCATCAATTTCCGTACTATCGCCCACCAGCGTCGCGGTGCCGTGCGCCTCAATGAGGGCGAGCGTGCGCGGATCAATCCCGGACGTCGCATAGGCGCGCTGCATCGCCATCACTTCCCCTTCCAGGCGCGGGGCCATCACACTCAGACCGCGCCCATCGCTGGCTGTGCCCACGCCGCGAATGACGGCGTATATGCGGTTGCCGTCCTCAATGGCCTTGAGAACGGGCTTGAGCAGCGCCATGCCGATGCCCTCTCCCAAAACCGTGCCATCAGCCTCTTCATCGAACGGCCGAATTTTCTCTTGCCGCGACAGCGCGTTCAATTGGCAGAAGAGCATCGCCACCGGCACAGGCGTTACCACTTGTGCGCCGCCCACCAGAGCCAGATCAAATTGCCCATGTTGCAGGCCGCTAACGGCTTGCTGGATGGCTAGGAAAGAAGAAGCGCACGCCCCATCAGTCGTGTAGGCCGGGCCCATCAGGTCGAGTTTGTTGGCGATACGCCCGGCGATGATGTTAGGGATCAAACCGGGTGCCGTGTCAGGGTTGAAAGGAGGCAAACCTTTCTTCAATTCCCGGCGGATGAGTTGCATCTCCTCCGGGCTGAATTCCGGGTTGAGCCGGCGGATGATTTGCAGCATCTGTTCCACAAATGTGCCGTGCTGGAAGTGGGTGGTGTTGCCGCGATTGAGGTATGTGCCGCGACCAATGATGACGGCAGTGCGATGGCGTTCGGGGAAGTCGCCGATGTAGCCGGCGTCTTCCAGAGCTAGTTTAGCCAGCTCAAGGGCCAGCCATTGGTCGGGTTCGCCGCCGGTCACTTGTTTGGGCATGACGCCGTTTTGGAGGGGGTTGAAGGTGGCGATTCGGCCGAGATACCCCCCCTTCTTACAGTATACCCGATCGTTTTCCTCCGACTTCGGATCGTAGAATAACTCCGCCTCCCAGGCATCTGCCGGCGGATCGGTGATCGCGTCTACTTTGTTAACGATGTTCTGCCAAAACTTGTCGGCATTCGGCGCGCCGGGGAAAATGCCGGCCATACCGATGATTGCCACGTCTTTATCACTGTATTGACTCATAGCTTTTGTCATTCACAAACTGGAATTCACGTTTAACGCCACAAGACCGAATTGAGCTGCCGGTTGCAGAACAGCCAAGCTCAGACAGCAAAACATCCCAAACGGTTCGTTTTGGACGCCCACACTCATCGGTCGCGGCTGTAAGCTGAAAATTTCCAGACCCCCAGGGAATTGCCCGCCGGAGGTCTGGACGGTTAGAAAGCGTACTCTTCCTTGCCGGCCAGGCGATTGAGCGCCTCGGTATAAGGAAACTCAATGGCCTCTGCCAGAGCGACCAATTTGCCGTTGTCAGCCACAAAAGCGATGTCAATGGTTAGCGTGTGGCCGGCCGCATCGTTGGTGATGTCCAGATGGCAGTTGACCGGTTGCGCCGAGAGCGAGCCATAAAGCTGGAACTTTTTCACCCGCGCAATGAGCGTGGTCATGTTCAGCTGTGCGCGTGACCACAAAATGCTCATTTGCAGGGCGGAATCCACCACCACCGGGTCAAGCAGCCATTCGCCCGGCGCCGTGTCGTTCATGGCTGTTTGCGGCGTTGAGGGGCGTACATGCGCCACGAAATCCGTCTCGGTCAGGCCGGCGATCTGGGTGATGGCCTGGAAGATAGGGCCATGAAAAAGCCATTGGTTATAGGCTTCGGCCACGCTAAGCGGGAAAGGCTGAACGAAGGCCGGCAACTCATAATCGGGCGCGGCCGGAAATTGAGCCCGCAAGTCAACGATGGCGTGATAGTTCAAAATTCTGGGCTTGGCCGGGTCGGTGATGGTGATGTCCAGGCTTATTCCGGTTGAATCGGTTGCCGCCTCAGTCAATGGTTTCGCCAGAATGCGAATCGCCTTGGGGCGGCCATGCTCCAGCTTAACGCCTTGGAGCACTTGCATATCCCGGATAGCCACGGCTTGCCACTCCGGCCAACCAGCCTGAGCGACCTCCAGCATGAACTCCATGGCGACGGCAGCGGGTAGTACCGGCTTGCCGTCCAGGCGGTGATGATCCAGGTAGCGGTCATAAGCCGGGTCGAGCGTGCGCACGACCTCAAAGGTAGCGCCGGAGCGATTCAGTGTGGCCCCGGCCAGCAAAGGGTAGGTAGGGTGTCCGTTGCTCGGCGGATTGTGGCCGTTGAGGGCGGCCGTGATCGGGGCAGGGGGCAGCGGTTCCGAGGAACCCCAGGCGCCGCCGGCATAGATAACTTCCGTCTGGCCTTTCAAACCGTAGCGAATCTCGTGGTCTACGGCGCGGCAGCCGTCGGCAATCTCGATGAGGTGAATGCCTTGGGTTTCAAATTGGCGGCGTAACTCCGGCGTGACCATGCCTTCTTTGGCCCACGGCCCCCAACACAAGGCCACGACGCGCGCTTGCCAACGCTGGTCCAGGTATTGGGCGACCTTGTTCATGATGTCGTTAGTAGCCGCGTAATCGCTCTGTCCGCGATTGCCTAGGGCGCCGGCAGCCGAGGAGAAAAGCGCCATGAAGCGCAGGCTGTCGAGGTTGAGCAGACGGGTGAGGATGAAAAGGCTGTTGGCTTTGGTATCGAAGACGCGGTCGAAAGAGTCGGCGGTTTTATCCACGATGAGTTTGTCTTCAATGATGCCGGCGCCGTGAATGACGCCATCAATTCGGCCGAAATCCTGATACACCGCCTGCACCACCTGCCGCATAGCCGCTTCATCTTGCACATCGGCCGCATAGTAGCGCCAGGTGACGCCTGTGGCTGCCAGGTGAGCCAGATTTTGGCGCATTTCCCGTTCATTGAGCAGCCGATTGAAACTTTGCTCCACCTCTTTCAGCGCCACAGCCTTACCGGCTTGTTTCATCTGATTGATTAGCTCGCTTTTGAGCGCTTTGGGATCGTTCAATCCGGCCGTATTTGCCGCTTCCATTGGCGCGGGCAATGGCGATCGGCCGACCAGGATGAGCGTGGAGCCATATTCATGCGCCAGGCGCAGCGCTACCTGAGCGGTGATGCCGCGCGCTCCACCGGTGACCAGGACAACCGATTCACGGTCTAGCCGCAGTTGCGGCTCGGCCATATTCACCGGCAGAAGCTGTTGGCGGAACACCTGGCGTTGAGTTCCCCGATATTGCACGATCACTTCCGGGGCGCTGGTGTGTAGCTCTTGCCAGATTTGCCCGGTCAGCACCTCGGTGCTCTGATTGAGGTCTAGGTCAATGGCTTGTACGCGCACGCCGCTCCACTCTTTAGCCGCCGTTTTCATGAAGCCGGTAACCCCGGCCTGACCCGGATAGACGGAACTGGCCGTGGCGGCGACGACAAAGGCGTTCGGCGCGCTCAATATTTCGGCCGCGGCCGCGCGCGC
>JAYRVN010000464.1:0-3160 GCA_041918535.1 Chloroflexota bacterium | reverse complement strand
CGCCGTCTCGATGGCGATGGCGGCGAGTGGTGGGAATTGACGGCGCTTTCGGCCGAAACCCTGCTCGATGGCCGTACCATCGCCTACGATGCGGGTTCGGCCGAAGCCGACAAGACGAAACCGGCCGATGACATGATTACCAGCTATGTCGACGAGAATCTGGTCTCCGCCACGGATGCAGATCGCAATGTGGCGGCGATTAGTATAGCCACAAGCTTGGGGGCCGGCCCGTCTGTGAGTAAGGCGGCCGGCAGACAGAACCTATTGCGTGTTGTGCAGGAGGTCGCCAACCAGTCCGAAGAGGGGGGCGTCAGGCTAGTCTTTGGTTTCGTTGGGAGGCCGGATGGGCGTCAGGTGCTCGTCACCTGGACTAAACATAGGGGCCTGGATCGCTGCGGCAATAGCATCGGCGCTCAAATTGTTTTCAGCCCGGAAATGGGCAACCTGATTGATGCTAGTTACACCCTGGACTTTACCGACGAGGTGACAACCGCTTACGCGGCAGGCCCCGGGCAGGGAGACGACAGGTTGGTGGTCACCAGCACAGATGCCGCGCGCGATAAGCGGACGCCCTATTCGCGGCGCGAGGCCTTTATCAGCGGGGGCACAGACGCGGCGCAGGTGCAGGGCGAGGCCGACGCGGCTGTGACCGATGGTAAACCGTTAATGGTGTTTGAAGGTGAGGTGGCCACCGGCCACCCCTCCTCGCTATTCCAGGTGCATTGGGATTGGGGCGACCTGGTACGCTGGCAGTGGGGGAGGCTGGGCGGGTCGGCCGTGGTGGACCCGGTCACCATCGAGTGGGCCAATGGAGGAGAGGGTATCAAGGCCACATTGCGTGGCGAAGGGCGCGTGGCCGGGTGGGATGCGACGGCGCAGATAATGCAGCAGGTGATGGACTTGCAGCGGCGTCTCAGTCGGCAGACGAGCGAGGGCGCGCCGCACAGTAATTACAACGCCGGCGGCGCGCCGACTGTCAATGATGATGCGGATGACGGCTACCAGGCCGGCAGCGAGTGGTTCGATAGCGGCGGCAGCAAATGGTACAAATGCCGTGATGCCACGGTAGGAGCGGCGGTATGGGATATGCTCAACTGATCCTGGCGTCCGTGGTTTTCCTGCCGATTTTCTTCTCCACTCCCGGCCCATTGCGTGGGGTGGCCGCGTTGGAATACAACCAGAGTTGGCCCCGCGATTCCATCCTGCTCAACACGGATTGGCATTATGGGTATTGGTATCAGATCGAGCCCGGCTACGTCCCCATGTTGAAAACAACGACATTCGCCGACGGCCTGGCCTATCTGGCCGACAGGAACTATGACGGCTATGTGATGTTCCTGAATGAGCCGGAGATTTATAACCAGGATGATGTATCTCCGGCTGTGGCGGCGGATATGTATGCGGCGCTGGTCGCCGCGCTGCCGACGGCGAAGATTATAGGCCCGAATGTGTGGTGGAATGGGCCAGGTAATGGCCCAACCTGGCTAATGACCTGGCATACGGAGATTGTGGCGCGTGGCCTGCCCCTTCCGTATGGGTACGCCACGCATTATTACGAATTCACGCTACCCAACCAACCGTGGATGGCTGCCGACGCCCTACGCGCCCTGGCGCGTTCGTGGGGCGAGTATGATGCCGAGATATGGTTGCCGGAATTCACAACCTGCAAGGGTTCGGCCGAATTGCGCCTCATTCTCGCGCAGTTGGATAGCAGATTATGGCTAAACCGTTACGCATTTTTTGCCAGTCGGCACAATGGCGCCGAATGGCCCACATGCCGCTACGAATTGATAGATTCGGCAGGCAAATTAACCGCCAATGGGGCGGTGTACGCGCGGCCGGCAGGGCCGTTTCGATGAGGACACTATGAACAAAAACATTTCTGGAACATTGGGCACGAACATGCCTGGCAGGACACCCCCGGCGGCAGGCGTGGTCACGTTGGTCTATGACACATTTACCGCGCCTGACGGCACAGACCTGCACAACAGATTGCCGGAGATAACAGTAGGAGGCGCGCTATGGAAAGGGGTCTACGGCCAGGCGCAGCCAAACGCCATTAACGGCGGCAGAGTCAACGCCGGATGGGGGGCGAGCCAGGCCGCCGTGTACTGTGGTTCGGCCGATGGGGTTGTGACGGCAATAATCACCATCGGCAACCTCAATTTTCACGGATTTCTATTACGGGGGAAGGAGTTTGGTGGCATTGGCCCATACGCAAGCGCCTGTTGGAAGGTATACGTTGGGTCGCCCAATGGGGCTCCTAGTGGCATTAGGATTTATGAGGATCAGCAAGACTTGGGCGGCCCGATTACGTTGCGCACGGAAGTGCTTATGCCGGAAGGTTCGGAGCTGGTTGTTGGCCAGGCCTACCTATGTCGGGTGGATTTGAACGGCCCGACGATTACCGTCACGGTCAATGGCGTGACGGCCAGTTATAACGAGGCGACCTTTCAGCAAACAGAAACTTATCATGGGATTATCCGCTATCCAGTCGGTGACATATCCGATGGGATAGACAACTTCAAGATCACGGAGTTGTAGAGCGATGCCACAAACTCTGTTCTCCGGCAGCTACTTTCTAGATTCGGACGGCGTTGGGGTTGACGGGTTGACCGTGTTGGTCAACGTCGAGCAAATTAGCCGCGCCGGCGCCGTTGTGCACCTGGTGACTGAGGCAGCGGCCATCCCGGTCGGGCGCAACGGGCTGTACATCTACTTGGTGGCTGCGGCCGAACAGCCGGACTATTTCTACATCGTGACGTTTCTCACCGATAGCGGGGATGTGGCTATCAAACAGCAGAGCGTCCAGGCTACGCTCATGGCCGGGGATTATGACGAGAATCTGGCCTATCTGACCGGTAATACCTACGACAGGCTGGGGAATCCCGACGGCGCGTCTATCGCCGCAGACATAGCGGCCCTGCAGGCCGTTGCTGATGACATCTTTGAAGACACAGATGCGCAACTGACACAGCAGGACGTAGCCGACGCGCTGAAGCTCGCGCCCACGGCGGGAACGCCTGCGGATGGATCAGTCTATGACGAGTTGAGTGACCTGGCAACGGCGCTGGACGGGGTGTCGATCATTCCGTCTGGGTCGGCGCCGCTACCAGGAACACTGCCTATCATTCGGGGCGACACGCTGGTGGCAAACTTT
>JAYRVN010000463.1:0-1504 GCA_041918535.1 Chloroflexota bacterium | reverse complement strand
TGCGCGACGAGTTTGACGTGGAGCGTGAACCTTATGTCGAAGTCTCGCCAGGGGTGTTGGAAGTGGCCGGCGACTACCTGCTGGACGATCTCAAGGATGAGGTGTATTTAGGCGAGGAGGATGAGTTGCCGGACGTGGAGACGGTGGGCGGGCTGATTGTGACAGCCCTGGGCCGCCCGCCTCAGGTCGGTGATGTGGTGCCTTTAGGCGAGGGGGTGAGCTTGAAGGTGTTGGATGTGGATGGGCTGGCGGTGAGCCGGGTGCGGGTGGAGTTTCCGGCGCCTAAAGATAAAGAAGAGGATTCGGCCGAATCGCGATCAGCCGATCAAAATTAGCCTTGTCACAAGGAATACCTAATGACCATTGAGACAATTCAAACCTTTCACGGAGAATTTCGCTGGCTTGTCGTCGGTGTAGTTGTGATAACCCTGATCAAATTTGTGGCCGGCTGGCTGGCAAAACAAAAATATGGCGCCCTTGACCGGGGCCTGATGACGGCTCTGAACCTGGTTTTGGGCATCCAATTCTTGCTAGGTTTAACCCTGTTCATCTGGAAGGTTGTCGCCGGCGCTTTTGCCGCCTACCAATTGGAACACCTGATCACCATGCTCATTGCCGTTGCCTTGCCGGGCATGCTCGGCGCGCGGATTCGGCGCGCGGATTCCGACCGGCTGCGTTACCAATTGGGCGTCCTGATGATCTTCGGTATTGCCGTCTTGGTTTTCCTGGGGGTCAGTTTGCTGCCGGGTAACGGTTGGGCCAGCTAACCGGCCGCGCGGCTCACTTTAACTTGGGTGGGAATTATTCGGGCAACATCGCGTCAGGCGGCGATAAGAACTTGATCATCAGCAGTTCAGCGCTATAACCGCCGTTTTGCTTGAAGGCGCGGGGTTCGCGACCATAGGTAATGAATCCGCGGCCGGTATAAAGCGCTTGAGCGATCGTGTTCTCGGCGATTACGGCCAAAATGAGCTGTTCCAAGCCCGGCATCTGGCGGGCAGCGGCGATCAGGTCATCGAGGATGCGCCCGGACAGGCCGCGTCCCCGCCAGGCCGGCGTGATGTAGACGCCCCAGATAACGGCGATATGGCGACGTTTAGGGGCGGTTTGACGGCGTAAAGCGGACATGCCGACTGCGGCGGGGCCGATAAAAGCGCCGAGGATAAGAGATTCGGCCGAATCGAAACTCTGCCGCACATCCTGTTCAATCTCGGCCGGCGTGCGCGTCCTGAACTCCGCCGCTACGGCGCCAAAAGCCTCCGGGTTTGTCTCCAAAGCCTCCAGACGTAATGCCCGAAACGCGGCCGCATCCTCCGGCGTAAATTCACGCACCACGGGCCAGGCGTTGCCCAATGTCATCGCGTGATTTCCAGGCGGTTGCCTTCCGGATCAAGGACAACGCTTTCATAATACCCGTCGCCGGTCCAGCGCGGGCCGCTGAGCACAGGTAACCCTTCTTGCTGCAACTGGTGGGTCAGGCGGTCCACCTCGGCGGCCGAACCGA
>JAYRVN010000462.1:0-8395 GCA_041918535.1 Chloroflexota bacterium | reverse complement strand
GACCTTAACGCCCTGGACGGTGGGCACATCCGGCGTGCGGACATCAATAGTCATGATCTCTAGGGCAAGGTCATCGGCGCGTTCCAATACCGGCCAGATGAAGGCCCGGCCGCCGGTGACGATGCGGAATTTGCCTTCGCCTTCACCCCGGCCGGAGATCACCAGCACTTCATTGGGGCCGACTTTGCGCACGCGGCTGGCGTAGACGAAGAGCAAGGCAAAGAGGACGAAGAAGACGATGGAAATGCCGATGGCAACTACGCTTTGCATGGTTCCTCCAAATGGGTTCAGTCAAAGGGGATTATGAGATTTTTCCAGCGGGGCGGACGAAGGCGATTCGGCCGATAATTCGGTCAATTACCACCGCCTCTCCGGTAGGAATGCTCTTGCCGACGTCCGACTGCGCGCCCAGCGTGATGCGCCCATTCGCCAAATCCAGCGCAATCTGGCCGCGCCCATCTGCCGGAATCGTCACGATTACGGTGGCAGCCTGGCCCACCGCCTCTTTTTCCAACGAGTAATGGCTGGATTTCGTGGGCGATAAAACATAGACAAAGACGGCTTGCGCGGCAATGCCGAAGACCAGCCCGGCGCCGGCTGCCCACAAGACGCTGTTCATCGCGCTCATGCCCAGCCAAACGCGGGTCAACAGGCCGGCCAAACCGAACGTCGCGCCGAAGGCTGCCAGAGCAAAGGGGCTGACGTGGACGAAATCCAGCGTATGCGAGTCGACATGGACGTCCATATTCAGCGCATGACCGGCCTCAGCGCCAAGCAGGCTGATCAACGCAAAAACGAAGCTCACGCCCAGCACAGCGATGTAAATAAAGTCAAGCGTGCTCAGGCCCGCAAAATCTTGTAACATGTTCACGTTCTCCGAGGCGAATCGGCCGCCCGTGGGGCGTCAGGCAAGAAACCGCCGCACACGCTCTGTTCGCCCACACACGGCTGCGTTGGGGAGTCATGAAAAAACGCCTCTATGACCATTATACTGGGAGTGCTCCCCCTACGTAAATAGCCAATTGCTCTTGACGCCAAACCAACGACGCGCAAGCTGTCGCCTTGCCTGTGCTATCACTGGTTACGTACGGCAAAGGGAAGAGTTGCATAAAAGAAAAAGGGGCAACTTGTCAGGCCGCGCGTGTCAATGATATAGTACCAACCAAATTCAATTCACAGAGGAGAGGTGTGGCTATGGCTAGTACCAAGAAGAGTCGCAAACGGTCCACGACGGAGAAGCTGTGGATCGCTATGGCTGTCTTTTTAGCGTTCTTGATGGTATTCAGTTTGATTTCCGGTTTGTTCAGATAAACGTGGGCGGCAGATTCGGCCGAATCCTCCCCATCGCCGCTTGATCAGGCCGGTCACCCGCCAACTTTCTTTGGCGTTATTTTCTTGTCCGCCCTAAGCGAAAGCAGCCTTGCTTTCGCTTTTACTGTTTTTATGGGCAGCGGCGGATGGGCCCTCTTGGGGGCGCTTGTTGGCGTCGGTCTGGTTTGGCTATCCGGGCAACTACCCGCCTGGCTGTGGCCGGCTTGCCCCGCCCGCCGGCCTTGTGGCCGCCAACTACGCCTGGCAGCCATTTTCGGCCTGGCCTTGACTTGGGGATTGATCTGGGCCAGGCCGCAACCGCCGCTTAACGCAGCCTTGCTGACGCTGTGGAGCAGCGCTTTGCTGCTCCTGGCGCTGATTGACCTCCAATTCCACTTACTCCCCTTTATCCTTATCTTACCCACGACCGGCGTTCTGCTGGCCGGCCGCTTCGCCCAAGCGTTCGACGCCGGGGTGTGGAGCGTTCTGGGGGCGTTGAGCGGGTTTCTCTTTGTGTTGGGCGTCTATGGGGTAGCGCGCCTGGCTTACCGCGCCGCCGCGTTGGGTTGGGGCGATGTCCTATTGGCTTTGCTGATCGGCGCTATGACCGGGCCGGTGCGCCTGTGGCCGGCCTTGGCGGCCGGGATGCTTGTCGGCGGCGGCATGGCCTGGCTTTGGCGACGGCGTGGCGCTATCGCTCGGACGACCCTGCCTTATGGCGCCTGTCTGTGCCTGGGGGCGTGGTTGGTGGAAATGTGGGCCTGTTGTGGGCCGGGGCGTTAGCGCCCTGGCGACTCAGGCGTGGCGCGCGGTCGCAGGCGTTGCCAGACGCTTTGAGCCACGTCTCTAACGCGTCGGCGCAGACTAAGGCCGGGCGTATCATCCGGTCGAGGCGGATGCGGAAAGGGGGGCAGATCGAACATTTTACGCCAGGCGTAATAACCGAGCAATTTCAACGTGGCTACCAATGGGGCGGCCAGAACTGCGCCCAAGACTCCGGCCACCGATGCGCCCATGATCACCCCCACCATGACCGTCAGGGCGTGCAGGTCTAACGCGGTGCCCACGATGCGCGGCACGAGGATATTGTTCTCCACCTGTTGGATGAGCAGCATGAGGGCTAGAACAGCCAGGGCGTGTTGCCAGGGGGCCAGATTGAGCCAGTTTTCGGGCTGGAAGAGGGTGACGATGACGGCAGTAGTGACACCGATGAAGGGGCCGACGACGGGCAAGAATTCCATCAGGCCGGAAAGCAGGCCGAGCGCCAGGGCGTTTTGCACGCCCAGGATGGTCAGGCCGAGCCAGACGGTCAGGCCAATGATCAGGCCCAGAATGATTTGTCCGCGTAGATAGGCGCGCCAAATTCGGCCGAATTCCGTCACCAGCCGTTCCGCATCCTGACTATAGCCCGGTTGTGAAGCCAATCTCGATACCAACCCGCCAAACGTAGGGAAATCATTAGCCAGATAGATTGACACCACATAGATGAAGAAAAACTGCACGACGGTGGTCACGGTTGTCCCGGCGATCTGACCAATTACATCGCCGCTGGTGCTCAAGGCGGGTTGCACCAAATTCAGGATTTGATCACGCACGCCCAGCCAATTAATCCGGCTGAAATCCAGCACCAGCGGGCCTAATGTCCATGTGCGTGTGGACAGGCGTTGCACGAAGTTCGTCACCTCCGTCACAATGGTGGGGAAAGCCTCGATCAAGTTGTTGATCTGGTTGTAGGCGGCGAAACCCAAGGCCACCAACCCCCCAATCACAGCGGCCAGCAACAGCAAATAAACCAGCAAAATGGCCTGACTGCGCTTGAGCGCCGTGCGTTGGTCTAGTAAACTGATCAACGGGTTGAGCAAATAGGCGATAATGACGGCCACCACCACCTGTTTGATCAACACGCTGAAGTAACGGGCAGTTAACGCCAACAAGATCAAGGTGGCGACAGCTACCATGATCTTGGTCGTGCGCCCCCAGGGGGGCGAAGTGTGTACACTCTCGCTTTCGTCCATCTTGTGGGTAATTATATCGGCTATAATGGAACTATGTCTACTATTGAGATTCGGCCGATTGCAACCCTGGCTGCCGCCCAACAGACGGCGTTGATTCAGCGCGCGCTGGGGGTGAATTCTGAGTCGGACTGGCTGCCGCCCGCCTTGATGCTGTCCGTCCATCACAACGGCGGTCTTTGCCTGGGCGCCTCTGACGCTGAGCAGGTGGTCGGCTTCGCCTTTGGCCTCATCAGCCTGATACCGAGCGGAGATCGTATCGATCCGGTGGCGGCGGCGCGTTTGAAATTGTATCTGCGCGCCCTGGCCGTAGCGCCGGACTACCAGGGCCGCGGCATTGGGCAACAATTGTTCCTCGGCGTGCGCGACTATGCGCTGCGTCTAGGATTGCGGCTGGTCACCTGGGCTCTCGATCCCCTCCTGAGTCAGCCGGCCTGGCTTTCCATCGGCAAAATGGGCGGCATCAGCTCCGGCTTTCAGCCTTGGCGCGCTTCGTCTTCGGTGGCGCCGCCGGCGGATTTTCTGGAAGTCGAGTGGTGGGTCACCAATAATCGGGTGCAGCGGCGCACGATGCGCCCACGCCAGGCCCTTAACCTGACGGCTTTTCTGGGCGGCGGCGGCGTCATTGTGAACACGACATCGCTGGATGACACCGACCAGGCAGCGCCGCCGGCAACATTTTTGGATGACAACGGCAATGTCATTCTAGTGGAGATTCCGCATGATTTCGGCCGATTACAAGCCCATGCCTGGCCGCTGGTAGATGCCTGGCGCACCCATGTGCGCGCTGTGCTGGAACATTATTTTCACAAAGGATATTTCATCACCGATTGTGTGCGCCACCGCACCGACATCTTGCCTGAGCGCGATTTCTACGTTCTCGCCCATCGAGATGCCTGAGTGTGGGCGCAGCCCAGACTTCACCCCATGCGCTGGAGGCGCCAATATGTTCACCGACAAACGTCTCGCCTTTATCGGCACCGGGGTTATGGCCGAAGCCATGATCCGCGGCCTTGTGAGCCGCCAACTCGTTCCGCCTGACCAAATTATCGGCGCCAACGTCTTGCCCGATCGCAACGAATACATACAAGCCCAATATGGCATTCATACCACCGCCGACAACCGTGAGGCGGTGAAGAATGCCGACCTGGTCATTCTCTGCGTCAAACCGCAAGCCCTATCCAAAGTCATGCACGGCTTATATCGCGCCGTTGAGCACCATGCCCTTGTCCTTTCCATTGTGGCCGGCGCGCCGATTGCCGCCATCGTGCATGAATTGGCCCACACCGCCGTGGCGCGAGCCATGCCCAACACACCGGCGCAAATTGGGCAGGGGATCACCGTTTGGACCACCACTTCCAGCGTCACCGAGACGCAACAGCAGCAGGCCAGGGCGGTCTTCGGCTCGTTAGGCAAAGAGATATTCGTCGAAGAAGAAAGTTACCTCGATATGGCGACCGCCCTCAGCGGCACCGGCCCGGCGTATGTCTTCATCATGATGGAGGCCATGATTGACGCGGGCGTACACATGGGCTTCTCGCGCCGGATGGCCCAGGAACTCGTTTTTCAAACGCTTTTGGGATCCGTCCTCTATGCCGAGCAATCCGGCAAACATGTGGCCGAACTGCGCAATCAAGTGACCTCGCCCGGCGGCACAACGGCCGAGGCGCTCTACCATTTGGAAAAAGGCGGGTTTCGCACCGTCATCTCGCGCGCGATTTGGGCCGCCTATCAGCGCTCAGTCACCTTGGGCAAAGGGCAAAACCCTCGACTAAACAATCCCAATGAGCCGTAAGCCCTGGCCGGATGACGCTCACTCCGGCGGCGGATTGTGCTCGCTCTCCCCGGTCATTTCATCCAGTTTGGCGGCAAGCTGGTCAAGTTGCCGAAACAACTGGTTCAACTCCTCGCGCGTGGGAATGCCGCGCCGCTTCAAGGCCCCTTCCAGATCCGCCTCGCGGAAGAAGCGCGGACGGGCGGCTTGTTCGCTGTAGGCCAGCAATTTCTCCAGCAGTTGCGCCCCTTCCTCGCGCGCCAAATCGCCGCGGCTGATCAAGTCGCGCACCCGGCGCTCGATCTCTTCATCCACATGGCTGAAGAGTTCCAGGGAGGAGGAGAGCGTTCGGCGCAAGGAACCGAGAGTCTCGCCGCCGGCTTGAATCAGACTGGTGAGAACGGCTTGGGGCAAGAAGCCGCTGGCCTTCTTCTCTTGCTCAAAAATAATTTGGCTCAGCGTTAGATTGGTCAGGTCCTCGCCTGAAGCATGGTCAAGGATTTGCACTTCTTCGCCTTGCTGGATGAGGCTGGCAATGCCATCTAGCGTGATATAGCGTTTGGTTTCGGTGTTGTATAGTTTACGGTTTGGGTAACGCTTGATGATGACAGACATAACTTTTCCTTGTTGCCTGGGTGGCTTGAATCACCATTCACACAGACTGACCTGTTCAGATTATAAGGCAGGTTAAGAAGGCGCGTCAACCGCCCATTTGATAAGAGGGCATGGCGGAACTTGGATTTTCAATTACAATCGAAGAATGCTCAACTTCACCGACAAGAAGATCGCCGAAATCCCTGTTGTCGTCCTGGATACCGAAACCACAGGTTTGCATAGCGGCCTGGGCAACCGGATGGTTGAAATTGCGGCGGTGCGCTTTGAGAATTGGGAAGAGGTCGGGCAGTTTACGCATTTGCTCCAGCCCGACCGGCGCATGGAGCCGGCGGCTTCGCGCGTTAACGGGATTGCCGATGAAGACCTGGCGCGGGCGCCGCGTTTCGCCGATATTTTGCCTGAGTTCCTGACTTTCATTGATGGCGCTTTGTTGGCCGCGCATAACGCCTCTTTCGACGCGGACTTTCTCGGCGCAGAGTTGTCTATTGCCGGTTTTGGCCGAGAAATACCGCCCAGTCAGCCCTTTTTGCCGAATCCCTGGGTGTGTACGCTGCTGTTGGCGCGCCGATTTTTTTACTTCGGCCAGAATAATCTCGGCCATGTGGCGTCGCGCCTGGGTGTGCGCGTGGGGCGCGCTCACCGCGCGTTGAGCGATGTGTATACCACCGCCGAAGTGTTGAAGCGGATGACGCGTCACCTGGAAGCTCAACGCATCATGACGGCGGCGGATTTGCTCTACGCACAAGGCGGGCCCATCTACACGCCCAGGCCCGCGTCGGTGTCCTTGCCGGAGCCGCTGGCTACGGCTGTACGCCAGAAGTCGAGCCTGACCATTATTTACGCCGGGCCGGAAGGCCCAACCGAACGCCTGATTACGCCCCGCTATGCCACACAATACGAGGGGCGAACGTATCTCATCGCCTATTGCCATTTGCGGCAGGATCAGCGCACTTTTCGCCTGGACCTGATTGATCGCGCCTGGCCGGCAGTTTAGGCTTGGGCCAGAGCCTGGCGAGCGCCGGGCAGGGCGTCGGCGATTTCATGCGCCAGGAGACCGGCGCCGCCCAGAGGCCGGGCCGCCGCTTGACCGGCCAGGGCGTGCAAGTAGACGCCCAGACAGGCGGCCGGATAGTTGTCCAAGCCTTGCGCCAGCAGGCTGACGATGGTCCCGGCCAGGACGTCGCCGCTGCCGGCGGTGGCTAAGGCGGGATTGGCGAAGGGGAAGAGGGTGCAGCGGCCGTCCGGCGCGGCCACCAGGGTGTGCGCGCCTTTGAGGACGAGGATGTGACCCCATTCGGCCGATTTTTGTCGCGCCAGTTCAATTCTATCTAAGCCCGGCGTGTTCTCGCCCAGCAAGCGCGCCAACTCACCCGGATGCGGCGTGAGGATTGTTCCGGCCGGTAATAATTGGGGCCAGGACACCTGCCGCGCCAGGTAATTGAGGCCGTCGGCATCCACAACCAGGCGCGAGGAGAGCCGGCGGCCGGCCAGCAGTGGGGCCAGGAAGGCGTCCGGGTTGGGACCGAGGCCAGGGCCGAGCAGGACGGCGTCGTAGCGTTGGAGACGCGTGGGGGGAAAGAGAAGAAATTCGGCCGAATCCGCCCCCAAATCCCGGTCATCCGGCAGCGGCTCAAATGTCGCCTCCGGCAATTGCAACGCCGCCAACGTGCGAATAGCCCCCGGCACAGCCAGCGCCGCCAATCCCGCCCCCGCGCGCAAGACGGCGCGCGCCGCCAGGACCGGCGCGCCCCAATAGCCCGCCGAGCCGCCCGCCACCAGGGCAAAACCGAAGGAGCCTTTGTGTCCCTGCGGTAGGCGCGTTGGTAGCCAGGCCGCCAAACCGGCTGCCGTAGCCACCTCGACCGAGATGCCGGCGGTCAGGTAGGGATCAATGCCGATGTCGGCGGCGACCAATTCCCCGCACGCCCAAACTCCCGGCTCCAGAAAATGCCCGCGTTTTGGCCCGGCGAATGTCACCGTCAGATCGGCCGGGAAAGCCAGTTCATCCAGCTCGCCCGTGTCGCAGTTGAGGCCGCTGGGACAATCCACGGCTGCCACCCACACGCCGCCCGCCGGAGGGCGCGCTGCGGGCCAGATTAGCGGCATGACAGTTGTCAGGGGGGCGTCCGGCGCCGTGACGGCGCGCCGCTCCGCCAGCCCGGCCTGCACCTGGCGCATCAAATCCGCCAGCGGCCCGCTGATCGGGCGCGAAACGCCGGTGCCGAGCAAACCGTCAATCAGGATATCCGTAATCCGCAGGCGCGCGCGCAAGACGCGCCAGCGCTGATCCAAGCCGGCTTCCAGCGTCAGCCAACCCATCGCCTGCACCCGCGCCAGATTGACATCCGTTTGCGGGTCGCGCGGCCGGGAGAGGTAGAAGGCCACATCGGCCCCGGCTTCCGCCAGATAACGCCCCGCCACCAGCCCATCGCCGCCATTGTTTCCCGGCCCGACCAGCACCAACACGCTGCGGCCGTGCACATCCCGGCGCGCCAGGATCGCCTCAGCCAGCGCCCGCCCGGCGCGCTCCATCATCTCGGCGTAACCATGCCCCTGCGCATCGGCGGCCTTCTCCGCCGCCACCATCTCGGCGACTGTGAAAACTTTCATGCCTTTCCCTAAAATGGCTAACCCAAACAGTGAAGGTTGATGGCCTTCGGTCATTCAGTGAGCGCCTGTCGGG
>JAYRVN010000461.1:0-13318 GCA_041918535.1 Chloroflexota bacterium | reverse complement strand
TGGGTGCTGGATGCTGACATTCGGGGATTTTATGACACAATCTCGCACGAATGGATGGTGAAGTTCATCGAGCACCGCATCGGGGATAAGCGCGTCGTGCACCTCATCCAGAAATGGCTGAAGGCCGGCGTGTTGGAGGCAGGGGAATGGCGGCCAAGTGAAGAGGGGACGCCGCAAGGCGGACTCATCAGTCCGATTTTGGCGAACATCTACCTGCACTATGTATTTGACCTGTGGGTACACCAATGGCGCAAGCGGCAGGCGACAGGCGACGTTATCGTCGTGCGATACGCCGACGATTTCGTGGTGGGATTCGAGAAGCGGCGGGAAGCGCAGCGCTTTCAGGCAGAACTGACGGAGAGACTCCAGAAATTCAACCTGGAGCTGCATGCGACCAAAACGCGACTCATCGAATTCGGGCGCTACGCGGAGCACAACCGGGCCGAAAGAGGGCTAGGCAAACCGGAGACGTTCAACTTTCTGGGATTTACGCACATCTGCGCCTGGAACCGGCGAGGCAACTTCACGGTACTGCGCCAGACGATGCGGAAGCGGATGCAAGCGAAGCTGAAGGCCATCAAACTGGAACTCAAGCGACGGATGCATGACCCTATCCCGGAACAAGGGCAATGGTTGCGGACAGTTCTGCTGGGACATTACCAATACTATGGCGTGCCGATGAACGGACGGCAGCTGGGCAACTTTCGGTATCAACTGCTGGGTCTATGGAGGCGGGCGTTGAGTCGCCGGAGCCAAACAGGTCAAGTCACGTGGGAGCGAATGTATCGGTTGCAGGCACATTGGCTACCCACACCCCGAATATGCCAGCCTTATCCGGGACAACGGATAGGCGTCACTACCTGAGGCAAGAGCCGGATGCGGTAATTCCGCTCGTCCGGATCTGTGAGGGGGGCGGCCCGTAAGGGCCGTCCCTACCTCGACCCATCTCACCCGCTCTGATCACTGTCTTCAGGCGGCGCAGCGGTAGCGGAGTCCGCCTCCCGCGCGCAGCGCGGGTCGGCGCTCCCAGGGCCCAAGGCCGCGGCTGCGCCCGGCTTCCCCACCGCTGCGGCCGGTGTCCTCACCGCGCCGCTGCCAGGGTTTGCCCGTCGGCGGGGTGAGCCTGGATGAAGTCGTAGATGGCTTGCCAGACGGCGCGGTGGGCGGGGTCAAGGGGGCGCAGGAGTTCGTGGCCCGCGCCGGGGAAAAGGGTGAGGCGCTTGTCCCGGCTGCCCAGCGCGGCCATGAGCTTGGGCATAGTGCCGGGGACGGCCGCGGGGTCCCGGTCGCCCTGGAGGACGAGCGTGGGTTGGGTCACGCGCGGCCAGGCGCGCCGGCCGACGCGGGCCACGCGGCGCAATTCATCCAGGGCCGAGGTGGGCATTTTAGAGCCTTCTGGCAGCCAGGCTTGCACTTCGGGGTCGCGCAAGTTGATGCCGGGGTCAAAGTCGTGCAGACGCCCGTAAACCAGCCGGGGGTCAACCGCCTTGAATTTGAGCGGCTGGAGAAAGGGGACGACGTGGCGCAAGGCGGGCATGAGGGCGAAGAGCCAGTTGGGCATTTGGTAGAGCGGGGCCAGCAAAACCAGCCCGCGCACAGTGGGTTGTTGGGCGGCGACATGGGCGGCGATGGGCGCGCCCATGGAGTGGGCGATGAGGAAGACGTGGGGGCAAGTTTGGCGTAGATGCAGGTAGGCGGATTCGGCCGCGCTCAGCCATTGCTTGTGCGATACCTGGTGCAACCGCGACGGCAAATGCCCATGCCCCGGCAACAACGGGCAATACACCGTCAGCCCTTGCGCGTGCAAAAAGCCCGCCAGCGGCCGGGAACTCTTGGGGCTTCCCATAAAGCCGTGTAAGATCAAGCAGCCCACCGGGCCGCCGGACAAGGCATAACTCAGTCGGTCGGCGGGGATTTCTGGGGGAACGGTGAAAGGCATAGGACGAACCGTGTGAGATTTCCGTTTGTTAAGTATAATGCCAAGCTGTGGCGGCAACAAGCCAGAACAACAAGGCGGAAACGGCTGAAGCCGTCACTACAAACTAGTGGGTTATTTAAGTCGGCGGGTATGAGTCTGGCGACCGCCCAGCAACAAGCCGCGTAAGCGAAGGAGCGCACATGATCAGCAAGTATTATTCTAAATCAGGTCAGGTCTGCCGGGCAACGTTTAAGCTGCCGGCGGAGAGCAAGGCGGAAGAGGCGTATCTGGTGGGCGATTTCAACCAATGGAATCGCGAAGCCACGCCGATGAAAAAATTGAAGGATGGCAGTTTCAGCGTCACCCTGTCATTGGCGGCGGGGCAAACCTGGCGTTTCCGCTATCTGCTGGACAAGGCGCGCTGGGAGAACGATTGGGAAGCCGACGCGTATACGCCCAACGCCTTTGGCGGCGACGACTCGGTTGTGCGCACGTGAGACGCCGGTCGGAGGGCGAGTCCGACGCACCCGCCGGCAGCCGCGATGCGTGAACGGCGTTTGATTTTCCCGGATGTGGAGAGGCTGAGCGTGTACGCCGCCCGGCAATGGGCGGCGCGCGCGGCGGCGGCCGTGGCGGCGCGCGGGCGCTTCCTGGTGGTGTTGGCCGGCGGCGAGACGCCGCGCCGGCTGTATGTCCGGCTGGCGCAAGCGCGTTTTCGCCGGCCGCTGCCCTGGGCGCAGACGATTCTCTTCTGGGGAGACGAGCGCATGGTGTCCGCGACGGATGCGGGCAGCAATTACGGTCAGGCGCGGCAGGAGTGGTTGGATCAGGTGTCGTTGCCGGCTGAGAATATCCGGCGCATCCGGGGAGAACTTTCGGCCGAATCCGCCGCCCAGCTCTACGCCGAAGAATTACGCCAATCGGCCGAACCGGGGCGAGCGTGGCCGGTGTTCGATCTGGTGTTGCTGGGCCTGGGCACAGACGGGCACACCGCTTCCCTATTCCCCGGCCCTATCTCGGCGGCGGAGCAGACACAGCCGACGCTGGCCGTCACCGCCCACTATGCGGATCGCCCGGCCGAACGGGTGACATTGACGCCGCCGGTTTTCAATGATGCGCGAGAAGTTTGGGTGTTGGCGGCGGGTGAGAACAAGGCGGAGATAGTGGCGCGGGTTTGGTCGGGCGAATTCAATCCGGAAGAGTGGCCGATTCAACGGATTCGGCCGAAAAACGGTCAACTTCTCTGGCTGGTAGACGCCGCCGCCGCCGGCCGACACCCCCAGGGCTAACGCGCTGTCACAAGCTGTTTATCAGGCAGAGCCACCAACATCCGCCGAGGCTGAGTCCGGTCTGTAGCCCGGGCGGGTTTTCAGGAGCGCATCCCATGCACATGGCTATGATTGGATTGGGTAAAATGGGCGCCAACATGACGCGCCGGTTGCTACGCGGCGGCCATCACGTCATCGCTACCGATCTGAACGCGGCAGCGGTTGCGGCGGCCGTGGCCGACGGCGCTGAAGGCGCCGCTTCGCTCGACGAACTGGTCGCCAAACTAGCGCCCCCCCGCGCCGTCTGGATCATGCTGCCCGCCGGCGCGCCCACCGAGAACGTCGTCAACGCCCTGGCGGCCCGCCTTAGCCCTGGCGATACGCTGATTGACGGCGGCAACAGCAACTACAAAGACACCCAACGCCGCGCGACCACGCTGGCGGCGCAGGGGATTTACCTGGTTGACGTCGGCACCAGCGGCGGCATTTGGGGCCTGACGGAAGGCTATAGCCTGATGGTAGGCGGCGCGGCTGAGGCGGTGGAGCCGTTGCGCCCCATCTTGGCCACCTTAGCCCCCGCCCCGGACGCCGGTTGGGGGTATGTCGGCCCCAGCGGGGCGGGTCACTTTGTCAAAATGATCCATAACGGCATCGAGTATGGGCTGATGCAGGCCTACGCCGAGGGTTTCGAGATTTTGCGCGCCAAAGCAGAGATGAACCTGGACGTGCATCAAATCGCCGAAATCTGGCGTTTCGGCAGTGTGGTGCGCTCCTGGCTGCTTGACCTGACCGCGCGGGCGCTGGCCGATGACCCGACGCTCAGCGCCGTCGCCGGCTGGGTCCCCGATAGCGGCGAAGGGCGTTGGACGGTGGCGGAAGCGATTGACCTGGATGTGCCCGCCCCCATCATCACCCTGGCCTTGCAGATGCGTTTTGTCAGTCGCCAGGAAGATGGCGGTTATGCTGCCCGTTTGTTGGCGGCTTTGCGCGGGCAATTCGGCGGCCATGCCGTGAAGACGAGCGCATGAGGCGGAGCGGAGAGATGACGACACAGTCCACTTCCATGATCATTTTTGGCGCGTCGGGCGACCTGACGCACCGCAAACTGATTCCCGGTCTGTACGCGCTCTATCGGAAGAATCGTTTGCCGGCCAACTTTCAGGTGTTCGGCATGGCGCGCTCGGAGTGGAGTTCGGCCGAATTTCGCCAACGCATGCACGCCGCCCTGCTGGAATTCGCTCCCGACGCTTTCCAGGCGGCCGACTGGGATGAATTCTCCACCTGTCTGCACTATCTGCCCGGCAACATCAACGACCCCGAGGCCTTCCAACGTCTGGCTGATGCCTTGCGCCCGGCCGAAGAGCATGGCGGCAATCGGCTATACTACCTGGCGACCGCCCCTAACTTCTTCGCCGAGATTGTCAATCAGTTGGGCGCGGCCGACATGACGGATGAACACAACGGCTGGCGGCGCGTCATTGTCGAAAAGCCCATCGGTCACGATCTGGCGTCGGCCCGGGCGTTGAACAACGCCCTGCACGCCATTCTGGATGAAAGCCAGATTTATCGCATTGACCATTATCTGGCTAAAGAGACCGTCCAGAATATCCTCGTTTTTCGGTTTGCCAACGCCATCTTCGAGCCGGTGTGGAATCGCAACTACATTGACCATGTGCAAATCACCGCCGCCGAAACGGTTGACGTGGGGCATCGCGCCGGTTATTACGATAGCTCGGGTGTTTTGCGCGATATGTTCCAAAATCATCTCCTGCAATTATTAACCCTTGTGGCTATGGAGCCGCCCTCGTCCTTTGAGGCCGACGCCATTCGCAATGAGAAGGTCAAGGTTTTGCAATCGATTCGGCCGATTACACCGGCCAACATTGCCGCCCATTCCGTCCGCGCCCAATATGTCGGCTATAGCACAACCCCGGAGGTGACGCCCGGCTCGCAAACTCCTACCTATGCCGCCATCCAATTGTTCATTGATAATTGGCGTTGGCAAGGTGTGCCTTTCTACATCCGTTCCGGCAAAGCCCTGGCCGGCAAAGACACCGAAATCTCCATCCGCTTCCAGCGGCCGCCCCACATGATGTTCCCCATGCCGCCCGACCAGGCGTTACGCTCCAATTGGCTCTCAATCTGTATCCAGCCCGATGAAGGCCTTCACCTGCGCTTCGAGACGCGTGTGCCCGATACGGAGGCGGAGATGCGCTCGGTGGAGATGGATTTTCACTTCGCCGAGTCGTTTGGGGCGGGGGCGCTGCCGGAAGCTTACGAACGCCTGTTGTTGGAAGCGCTGCAAGGAGATGCCTCGCTCTTCACCCGCGCCGATAGCATTGAGCAATCCTGGAAAATTATTGATGCGATCCTGGCCGGGTGGGACTCCCCGGCGGCGCCGCCTCTGGTGACTTACACCCCCGGCAGTTGGGGGCCGGCCGAAGCCGATACGCTACTGGCCCGCGACGGCCGCCGTTGGATGCAGAACTGTATGGGGCACGGTGGTTCGGTCGTTCAGTAGTTGGGTAGTTCGGTAGTTCGGCAGTTCGGCGGCTAAGCCTTACTCTTGAAAGCGCACATAATGCCAGATTTAATCCTACTTCCCGAAGTTCTCACACCGAATATTGCATTGATTGATATTGATCGGCTTGACCAGGAACTGATAGAGTACTTCAGGCCCAAGTTTTTGGTTCAACCATCTCTTACGCGGTCGCTGGTTAGTTTCCAGGCTAACAAAACACGGCCAGTTTATCGTTGGTATAAGTATAAAGAAGCATTTTCTGCTGCATTAGTGGAAAACCTACTTCAAAGATATGCTGTATCAGAGGGCAGAATACTTGACCCTTTTGCAGGCAGTGGTACAGCTTTATTCGCTGCCAGTTCTTTAGGGATAGAGTCTGATGGGATTGAGTTGTTACCTATTGGGCAGCAAATCATTGCTACAAAAAAGCTGCTAGAGGCGGAGTTTACTTCGGATGATTTTGACACGCTTCAAAGATGGGCCGAATTGCGCGTCTGGCAACGGTCTGAACGGCGTGTTCATGTAACAGAACTGCGAATTACGAAAGGCGCATACCCCGAACCAACCAAAGATTCCATCGAAAAATACCTGGGAGCTTGTCGGCAAGAAAACAGTAGGGTACAAACGGTTTTGCGTTTCGCTTTGTTATGTGTACTAGAGTCGATCAGTTTTACCCGTAAAGACGGACAATATCTTCGATGGGATTACCGTTCCGGGCGCAGGCAGGGGGTCAGGCCGTTTGATAAAGGCGCTATCTTCAATTTTGAACAGGCAATATCAGAAAAGATAAACGAAATATTGGTGGATCTGCAACCCCTAACCGGTCAATTGAGCTTGTTTCCTGCCCCCCAATTTGATAGTGAAATTCGGCTGTATAACGGCTCGTGTCTTGAAATTATGCCAACATTGCCGGATTTCACCTACAACGCGATCATTACGTCGCCACCCTATTGCAATCGCTATGACTATACCCGTACATATGCACTTGAATTGGCCTTATTGAATATCGGCGAAAAAGATTTGCTCAATCTTCGACAACAAATGCTAAGTTGTACCGTAGAGAATCGAGCGAAAGACCTGCTAAATATCAACCCTAAGTGGGCAAAGGCAATTAGAGTGGCAGACGAGCAGAAGTTATTACAAGTCATTCTTGGATATTTAGATGGGCAAAGGGCCAAAGGCCAATTAAACAATAATGGCATTCCTCGAATGGTAAGGGGGTATTTTTATGAAATGGCGTGTGTGATTGCCGAATGCGCCAGAGTGCTCAAGCCGAATGCCCCGTTATTTATGGTCAATGATAATGTCCGTTATGCGGGTGTGAGCATATCGGTAGATATGATATTTTCTGCCATTGCCGAAAGCTTAGGTTTCTACGTTGAAAACATTCTGGTGTTGCCAAATGGTAAGGGAAATAGTAGCCAGCAAATGGGTGAACATGGGCGTGAAGAACTGCGAAAGTGCATTTATGTTTGGAGAAAGGCTTGATGACTTCGCCTTACCTTCGACATTTACAAAGCAGCGATGATCTTGTAACGACCCACGAAGCCACGCGTGCGGGTTTTGTGGCGCTGGCATTAGAGAAAAATCGCCGGGCTAATCCTTATGTCGCCGAAGCGCGGGCATTGCAGGAAGCGGCATTTCAGGCCCCAAAGCCTGCAGATTTACTCAAAATCCCCCATATCGAAAATGGGCTTCTTGCGGCGGCAGGGCTATCAGACAAAGCGCTGGTTCACCTTCTCTCAGAAGATAAGGCGGAGGCTATTAAGGGGCTTATCAAGAATTTTTTGGAACCGGCGGGAGAAAAGTTTGTCGAGGAGCTGGTCTTTCGATTTCTTCTAACCCGCGGTGACGCTTTGGGTGGCGCGCTGAGAAATGTTGGCGGCGCGTTAGCGCAGAGAAAACTTACCAGAGCTATTCTTTCAAGTTTGACCATTGCCGGCATCAAATACTCTTGGCAACATGCAAAGACACGAAAATGGGTCAGCATGAGCGACGATGACTCTGAAATCGAATTGTCCTTGCGCGGGATACATTGGCAAAATAAGCATGGGGAACGCACTCTCATTTATAACTTGACTGTACCCCTCGTCAAAAACAATGTGGATTTATGCTTGCTAAGCTTGACACCGACAGAAGCTCGAAAATCCAACTACGCTTTGCCAGAAACGTATCTCGCTTTAGGTGAGTTGAAAGGCGGCATTGATCCTGCTGGGGCAGACGAACATTGGAAAACTGCCAGAACGGCTCTCGAACGTGCTCGCTATGCTTTTGCTGCTGTCGGATATGCGCCGTTCACCTTTTTTATCGGAGCGGCGGTTGAGAAAAAGATGGCAGGCGAGATTTGGAGCGAGTTAAGAAGCAACAACCTTACCAATGCGTCGAATTTGAACAAAGAAAACCAGATGGCCTCCATTTCAAGTTGGCTATCTTCGATATAAAAGCTTCTAGATGGGAAAGTCAAGGCGGTCTAATTACCATTGCCAGTCGATTGGGGGATTCGGCCGAAAAAAATCGAGTTGTCGGCATCCCGCAGTCGGCCCTGGCCCGAAGGGGTTCTCATCCCATCCCTGGTGGCCAAAAGGGGGCGTTCGCGCGCGATGACATTTCCGCTTACTCATCTGCAAGAAACAATTGTTGCCTGTGTGCGGGCGCTGCCGGGCGAGTTGCCGCGCAGCGGCGTGGCTAAGGTGCTGGTTGGCTCCGATTCCATGCGCACCCTGACCTGGCTAGGCCACCCCTTCTTCGGGGTCTTAAAAACCTACCCGCGCAAGGTCATTTTGCATCATGTTGATGTCTTGATCCAGCAGAAAGTGCTGGCTCTGGATCAGCATGACCGTGTTATCTTGCCCGAAGGTGAGGGAGAATGAGCGTTCAAGGGGCGTTATGTCTGCGTTAAGCCTGTATCTGCACATCCCATTTTGCCGCCGGCGCTGTTCGTATTGTGATTTTAATACCTACACCAGCCTGAGCGACCTGCGCGCGCTCTATGCCCAGGCGTTGGCGCGCGAGATCGCCCAGGTAGCCGGGACGGCGCGCCGCCCGGCGCACACTATTTTTCTGGGCGGCGGGACGCCCTCGCTGATGGCGCCGGAGTGGCTGGCTTCGATCTTCCAAGCGGTGCGCGCCGGATTCGATGTAACGCCTGAGGCTGAAATCACGCTAGAGGCAAATCCAGGCACGGTGGATGTGGATTACCTGGCGGCGCTACGCGCCTTGGGCGTAAATCGGCTGAGTTTTGGGGTACAGAGCGCGGATTCGGCCGAACTTGCGCTTTTAGGCCGTGAACATGATTTCGCCGCTGTGATAGAGGCGGTGGCGCAAGCGCGCGCCGTCGGCTTCGACAACTTCAACCTGGACCTGATCTACGGCGTGCCCGGCCAAACCCTGGCGAGTTGGGAGCGCAGTTTGCGCGCCGTTCTGGCTCTGCGCCCGCCGCATCTCAGCCTGTATTGCCTGACCATTGAGCCCGGCACGCCCATGCAACGCTGGCTCAATGGCGGTCAAATCACCGCGCCTGACTCTGACCTGGCGGCCGATCAATATGCCCTGGCCTGCGAACTCTTGGCGCAGGCTGGTTTGGACCACTATGAAATTTCCAATTGGGCGCAGCCGGGCCGGGCGTGTGAACACAATCTCACCTATTGGCGCAATGGGGAGTATCTGGGCCTGGGCGCGGGGGCGCACGGCCATGCGGCCGGGGTGCGCTATCATGTGGTCAAGCAGCCGCGGGTTTATTTGCGACGTCTGGCGGAGCCGGGCGACTGCGTCTACCCCTGGTCGTCGGCGGTGGCCGGGCATGTGACGTTGACGCGCCACGACCAGATTGTGGACACAATGATCACCCAATTGCGTTTGTTGACGGAGGGGGTGGAAATCGGCCGATTCACCCACCGCTTCGGCCTCACCCCCCAGGACTACTACGGCCAAACCCTGGACGAGTTGTGCGCCTGGGGGCTGTTAGAGCAGAACGACGGCCGCCTGCGCCTGACTCAGCGCGGCTGGTTCCTCAGCAACCAGGTCTTTCATCGCTTGGTATAGCCCCATGCCCTTCCCCGTCACGGTAGCCATCCTGGCCGGCGGCCGGAGCCGGCGTATGGGTCGGCCCAAAGCCTGGCTAGATGTGCAGGGCCGGCCTTTGCTGGCGCGGGTGCTGGCCTCTGTGCGCGAACTCAGCCAGGACATTCTCCTCATTGCTAACGAGCCGGAACTTTACACCGCATTTGACTTGCCGTGTCTGCCCGATTTGATCCCCGACAGCGGGCCGTTGGGCGGCCTGTATACGGCCCTCATGGCAGCTCGACAGCCGTGGACATTGGTCGTGGCTTGCGACATGCCCTGGCTCAATCCCACCCTGCTCGCCGCCCTGATCGAGTTGGCCTTAAGCAGCGCTGAAGAGGCGGTTGTGCCGCGTTGGGATGAGCGGCCTGAACCTTTGCACGCGGTCTATCACCGACGCTGCCTGCCGACGTTGACGGCCAAAATAAAAGCCGGCGATCTTAAAATCGCCGGCTTTCTCAACGAATTGTCGGTGCGTTATGTGGAGCCGGTCGAGATTCGGCGTTACGACGCCGACGGGCGCTCGTTCACGAATCTCAATACGCCGGATGATTGGGCGGCAAGCAACCAACGGCCCGCTTGAGACAACCGCCAGAGCCGCCTCTCAGCCCGTCTAGACTTCGCCGACCACCCGCGCGGCGGCGGTGGCGGTGTTTTTCAGCAACATGGCGATGGTCATGGGGCCGACGCCGCCCGGCACCGGCGTGATCCAGCCGGCCACCTCTTTGGCCGATTCAAAATGCACATCACCCACCAGACGATAGCCCCGTTTTTGCGAAGGGTCGTCTACCCGATTGATGCCGACATCAATGACCACACAGCCGGGTTTCAGCATGTCGCCATGCACCATTTCCGCCTGACCGACAGCCGCAACGACCACGTCGGCCTGCTTGAGATGAGCGGCCAGGTCGCGGGTGCGGCTATGACAGATGGTGACGGTGGCGTTGGCGCGTTGCAGCAGCATCGCCACCGGCAGGCCCACGATGTTGGAGCGCCCGATGACGACTGCATTGGCGCCGCTCAGCTTTGTCCCCACTTCTTCGAGCAGCACCATAACGCCGTAGGGCGTGCAGGCAACGAAGCGCGGCTGGCGGGTGCGGTCGGTCAGCAGGCCGATGTTCATGGGGTTGAAGCCATCTACATCTTTATCCAGGGCAATCATGTCAATGATGCGATGCGCGTCCAGATGGGTCGGCAGCGGCAATTGCACCAGGATGCCGTTGACTTCCGGATTGGTGTTAAGTTGTTGAACCAGGGTTTCTAGTTCGGCCTGGGTGATTTCGGCCGATAATACATGCCCCAACGACCGAATGCCCGTCTCCGCGCAAGCTTTGGTTTTCATCCGCACATACGTGGCCGAAGCCGTGCTGTCACCTACCAGGACAGTCGCCAACCCCGGCGTATAGCCGTGTCGGGCTTGCAGCCCGGCCACCTGTTCTTTCACTTGTCCGCGCACTTTTTCGGCGATGACGTTTCCATCAATGATTTGCGCACTCATGACTACTTCCTCAATTGTGTGGGCCGGGCCCGGCCTGTTTCGGCGCGGCGGCCTGGCCCCTCACAACAAAAAACCCCCGAAATCAACTTGATCCCGGAGGTTTAGACGCTTGTCATACCCACATTCTCAGCTCACTTCGGCAGGATTTGGGTTCCCATGAACTTGTCCAACAAAATGCCGATGCCGCAAGCGATGGAGAAGGCGGTGAAGAAGCTATAAATAAAGCCATAGTCGGACATGGTGGTGTTTAACCATGTGTTGACAACGACCCAGGTCAGGCCATAACCGATCACCAGGGAGATTACCGCCAGACCTGTCCGTTTGACCCACAAATTTGACATGGAACTTTTCCTCCAAAGACGGGTATTGACCCAGAAATTACAATTTTGTTTGGTCCGTTGGGCGAGAGGGGGATGGTGGTTGAGACAACATCTCGCGCACACGGTTGGTTAGATTTTCGGCCGAAATTGGCTTGGTCAGATACAGGTTTGCGCCCGCTTCAAAACCCTTGCGAATGCTCTCAAAGTCAGTGCGCGCGCTCAACATAATCACGGGAGTCGTCGCCGTCTCCGCTTGCGCGCGTAATTGACGGCACACAGAATAACCATCCATCTCCGGCATCATCACATCCAAAAGGATCACCTGCGGCAGCGCTTGGCTGATTTTCACCAGGGCGTCCTGCCCATCTTGCGCCTCAGCCACTTCATAACCCGCTCGCACAAGCATCAAGCGCAGCAAGGCCCGCGCCATTGGTTCGTCATCAACGACCAGGATGACCCCTCGCAAGCCGCCCTCGCGTGTGTTAATCGCCTGACTAGGCTGACTTTGCGCAACCATATTACCCTCAATTTTAATCCATTCTACGTTTCCGGCAATCACCCCGGCATTCTCGGCCCACCCCTCATTCAGGAATGTCTCCGGGCGCAAAGGGCAGTGAAAACACCAATCCCTCGCGGGCCAGAAAAGTGTGCGGAAATATCCGGCGGGCCGCCTGCAAAACGGCATACAGGGCCTGATCCGATGCGTCCGGATCGTGGTGGAAAAGCGCCAAAGCCTTCACATGCGCCATTCTGGCTGCGTGCGCGGCATCTTCCCAACTGCTATGGCCGTAGTGGGGAAAATGTTGTTTCTGCTCCGGTGAGAATTGAGCATCGTGAATGAGTAGGTCGGCGTCCGCCGCCAGTTGCAGCACATGCGGGTTTAGTTGCCCCTCAGGGTGAGCCGAATCCGTGCAGTAGGCCAAAATCGCCCCCCGATTCTCCACCCGATACCCCAGGCAGCCGCCCGGATGCACTAAGTCCATAGCCGTCACCACCGTTTCATCGCCAATCACCATGCTCTCGCCGTGCCGAATCTCTTTGATGATCAAATCTGCTTCCAGGTTGTGGTATCCGAAAGGCAAATACGGCTCCACCACCTGGCCCGCCAGGACGTTTTCCAAATGCTGTCCAATCCGTTTCTGACCGATCACGACAAAGCGATTGTTCCGTTTGAATACAGGCGCAAAGAAAGGGAATCCCTGAATATGATCCCAATGGGTATGACTGATCAACAACGTGCCGGTGATCCGGTCAGGGAATTCCTGTAAGAGCGCCTTGCCCAGTCGGCGAATGCCCGTCCCGGCATCTAGGATGATGAGTTGTTGGTCTGAGGTCAGAATATCCAGGCAAGATGTATTGCCGCCAATCCCGGCTGTCTGCGGGCCTGGCGAAGGAATCGTTCCACGAACACCCCAAAATCGAACACGCACTCTGAATGTGTCTCCCGGCTCTAAGACAAACACCGCTGCCCTATCGCTGCGGCTGAGAATCAGGCGGGTTGAAGAAAATGCCCGCTCTTACAGTATAAGGAGCATAACTTAAGCTCGATCTTACCTGCGCGGGCCAAGGCGGCGATCACCTGCGCTGCGCCGCGCCAGGGTGTGGCTGTGTTTAAAGTGGCCTAGGTTGTCAAGACAGATTTTGGACCAGTTTTAAGGTGGATTTTCTCCTTTTCAGTTCTTTAACAATTCGAGTTGAGCGTCGCTACCGCAAAAGGGTAACGGCGCGGCCAGA
>JAYRVN010000460.1:0-7101 GCA_041918535.1 Chloroflexota bacterium | reverse complement strand
CAATCGCTTCCCCAAGCCTTTCCAGCGCTTTCGGAATCCGTCCGGTCGTGATCAGCTCAACGGCCGTTCGCACAATCACCTGATCTGCCCATCCCACGCATTCATCCCCCAGGCGGGGGGCTAAATGTCCCCTAACCAGCCGATGCTGCCGGAAGTGGTTCGTTGTATGCTGCACGTTATGATCCGTGTATTTTTAGCCGACAGCCAATCTCAATTCCGTTCAGCTGCTCTCAACGATCTGGTTCAACCCATTGTTTGACGCGAGTCGGCGGCGCAACCATCTAATAAGCGGTTGCGGCCCGTCAGCGCCTTGAAATGTGTGACATGACTGACGGACGCGGTGTCTGAAGAGAGTGTGGCGAATCAATCCGGCGTCGGCCAAACGCTGGGCAAACGTGTCCCGGACGTAAAGCAGGCTCCCACACGCCGGGTGATAATGTAGGTAACTTCGGTTAAGCCGCGAATGAGGAGAAGATTGCCGTGAACATCCCCCTTGTTGTGCCGTCTATTGCCCATAATCGCCGCGCGGCCCTGCCATTTCTCGCAGCGGCGGCTCTCGGCTGGCTGCTCAGCGCCTTGTTGTCGCTTCTCTTCCCATATTTGACCGATCTCATCCGCGCCAGCCTGCATTTGTTGGGGTTCGGCGGCGGTTTCTTTATAACGGCGCTGGCAACGAGCGCGTATTCGGTGCGGCTGGCGGGACGCCTGTTGTTGGTGGGCCAGCTGCTAGTGATGACCGCGATTGGTTTGGCGCTGCTGAACTGACGCTCACGCTGACCGGCTTACAGCGCGTCGTTTCGGGCCTGACAATTACCTCATTTCAGGCGTAGCCTGGGCCAACAGCCTGCCTGTGCCCACTTGCGAGAACACAGCCTCCGCGCCATAATTTAGGCTTATTCCTGACCTGGAGGTGTTATGATGTTTGCCCGCAACGTTGCCCGCCTGGGATGGTCTGGTCTGGCTATGGCGCTCATTCTTGGCGTCGCCATCGCTCGCGCGAGCGACCAGCCTGTTTCGGCCGAATCTCCCCACAATACCGTTCGTTTTGCTGTCTTCGGCGATTACGGCCTGGCTAACCCCAACGAAGCCGCCGTCGCCGCCCTCGTGCAGAGTTGGAACATTGACTTCATTATTACCACCGGCGACAACAACTATCCGAACGGGGCAGCCGCCACAATTGACCCCAATATCGGTCAGTACTATCACGATTTCATCTATCCCTATGTCGGCGGTTATGGCGGCGGTTCACCGGACATCAACCGCTTCTTTCCCAGCCTCGGCAATCATGATTGGAACTCGATTACTTGCAGCGGCAGCGCCTGTAGTGGGCCCTATTTCGATTACTTCACCCTGGACAACAACGAACGCTATTATGACTTCGTATGGGGGCCGGCCCATTTCTTTGCCCTGGACAGCGATAGCCGCGAACCCGATGGCAACACCAGCTCTTCGACTCAGGCGGCCTGGTTGCAGACGCGCTTAACGGATTCAACTTCAGCCTGCAATGTCGTCTTTTTCCACCATGCTCCCTACTCCTCATCCTCCAATCACGGCTCGAACCCGGCCTTGCAATGGCCTTTCACCGATTGGGGCGCGAACATCATCCTGGCCGGTCATGACCACGTTTACGAGCGCTTGCACGTCAACGGCATCCCCTATTTTGTCAGCGGTCTGGGGGGGAATGGTCGCTATGGCTTCAGCCTCATGCCTGAAGCCGGCAGCCAATTCCGTTATAATGACAATTTCGGCGCGATGCTGGTGGACATATCCGACAACATCATGTCAATCCAGTTCATCAACATTGACAACGTTGTCGTGGATAGTCACACCTATGATTGCACCCAGTTGTTACCCGTAGACCCCCCACCTTGCGCGGTCACGACGCTGGCGCAGGCATTGCCGGAGCGTTCCAAAAGCATGTCTATGCTGCGTTTGCTCTATCGCTTGCGTGATGAGCAGTTGGCCGGGACTTCTTTCGGCCGCCGATTTATCGCCGACTACTATGCTCACTCGCCGGAATTGCTGCGACTGATGGCGGTTGACGGCGATCTCCGACGGGATATGGTAGGCTTGCTGGATTCGGCCGAATCCATGTTGCGTTCCCTTCTCGATGCCAACGGCGCAACCCCCCTCCCGGCAGAGTGGCTGCACCAGCTCCAGGCCGTCGTCACCCGCATCAATGAAAAGGCTTCCCCGGCCTTACGCGCCGACATTGAGGCCACCTGGCGCACGCTGAATCTGCCGGCCCAGATAGGCCGCCCCGTCCGCGCCATCTGGGCCGACGTCAACCGATCTCTTGATATGCCCGTCACCCGTCTGCAACCGCGTTAACCCTCCCTGCCCGTGGCGGCGACTCACCCTGCCGACGAGGGATGCGCTCTCGTCGGCAGGGACTTTCCGCTTGATGTAGCCGATTTCCCACGTATCCCCCACTTTTCCCAAAGCCATTGACAGCCCATGCCGCCTGTGTTAATATGCGAACATGTGTTCTGGTGTTGCAGATTTTTGCAACAATGATCGGCTACCATCAACTTTGTCCTGGCTGAGTGACAGCAATTCCGGCTGTGGGCTCAGACCGCTTTCGGAGGAGAGAACATGAGCAGCGAAACCCTTAACCCTAATCAAGCCCACCTTTTTCACCTTGAGGCGGATCCGCCGCCTGTGGCCCAGCAATTCCGCGCCTGGCTAAGTCAGTGGCGCCTGGACGAAGTGACCGGCTCACGCAAACTGCTTATCGGCGTCATCATGGTAGTTTCGCTGCTGGCCTTTGAAATTTTTAACTTCGACACCACCCGTTTCGCCCTCACCGACTTTTTGGGCAACGTGAAATTCTTCGGCCTGACCTGGGCGGCTATCCTGGCCGTGGCCTTCTGCGCCATTGACTTTGCCGGGCTGGTGCGCATCTTCACGCCGCAGCGCGGCGATGAAGAGCCCAAGGAAGTGTGGTATTTGATGGGAGCGTGGTTCCTGGGAGCCACCATGAACGCCATCATGACCTGGTGGGCTGTGTCGCTGACCTTGCTAGGGCATGATTTCGGCAACGAGGTGCTGAGCCGCGGTCAACTGCTCAAGATTGTGCCGGTCTTCGTGGCCGTTCTCGTCTGGTTGACGCGCATCTTGTTCATCGGCGCATTGGGGGTTGCCGGGGAGCGCCTGCTGACCACACGACCAGACAAGCCGGTAGCGCGACGCTCAACGCCGGCCACAGTGACGGCGGCGGCCGCCGCGCCGCAAACGTCGGCGGACAAACCGGCTGCCTATCGCCAGGTGGCGCGCATCCGTGAGCGTGAACTGACGCCCATGAGCGTAGCGCCGGCGGCAGATCGGCGCATTGAAGAACCGACGCTCATGGCGGCGCCCAGTCTAACGGCGGCGGCCGAGCCATTGCCCAAGCGGGAGCATCCGCGCGTTCGCCAACGCCCGCCCCAAATGAACGGGACGCCGGCGCGCGGCGCGGCTTTGGGCATGAACGGCATGCATACCCCGCCCCGCCAATGAGATGAGGCACGGGGCGAAGAGCCGGGCGAGCAAGGCATGTCCGTTTGGTGCGGTCATGCCTTCCGCCGGCGCGCAAGGGTGTCTCAAGCGCGACAATATTCATTCATAGTCGGCGAAAAAGATAGCGCAGCAATTTCAGGTAGCGTAAAATCGGGGAATATGGGTATCCAATGTTTCCCGGCGCGCGGAGTGGTGAGCAATGGCCGTTTCATTAGCGTTGGATGTTGGGCCTTACCCGTATTATCTGATTGAAACTCCATGGCTGGATTCGCAACAAATGGGGTCAATTAGTCGCGAACCTGTATCTACTCCTCAACCTGAGGCGCGCGCGCAGCAACCGCCCATGGGTTTGATTTTGGCGACGGTAACCGTCATCATTTTATCGTTGCTGGTGGGGTTGGCACGCATGCAAGGCTTGGCGTCGGCCAACGACGTCTCTGTGGCTGCCGTAGAGATGGATGTTCGGGCGATCAATGCCAGTATTGCGGCGACATCGGACAAGTTGCTCTCACCCGTGTTTTCGGCCGAAATTCAACATTGGGCGCCGCAAATTCTGGTCTGGGCCGAAGAGCACAACCTCGACCCCGATATGGTCGCCACCATCATGCAAATTGAATCTTGCGGCGATCCCAATGCCGTCTCCAGCGCCGGGGCGCAAGGCTTGTTTCAAGTGATGCCCTTCCATTTCGCCGCCGATGAGGACATGCAAGACCCCGACACCAATGCCCGGCGCGGCATGACCTATCTCAGCGAACGCCTGGCGCAAACCGACGGCGACTATGGACGCGCCTTTGCCGGCTACAATGGCGGGCATGTGGCGGCGGCCGGCAGTTGGGACAGTTGGGCGGCCGAGACCCAGCGTTATTACACCTGGAGCACCGGCATCTACAACGACGCCAGCCAGCGATTGACATCCAGCCCCACCCTGGCCGATTGGTTAGCCGCCGGCGGGGCCAGCCTCTGTCGTCAGGCAGCGGCCCGCCTGGGATTAGCCCCCGCCAGCAGCAATTGAGCTTGAACCCGATCTATCGAAGGCGCAAAGGCGCGGCGCAAGCTGCGCCTTTTTGTTGGGTTTGACGCCTTTCAGCGGCCTGTCTATACTGGGTAGAAGTGGCGAGTGACGCAAAGTGGATAGCTTTTCACAGGGAGCAGCCGATGGAGTTTGAGAGATTCGCCTTTCCGAGCCGACGTTCGGCCGTGTTGGCGCAGAACGGGATGGTGGCTACCAGCCAACCGCTGGCGGCGCAGGCGGGTCTGTCTGTGCTACAGCGCGGCGGCAACGCCATAGATGCCGCCATTGCCACGATCGCGGCCTTGTGTGTGGTAGAACCGTGTTCGACCGGTATCGGCGGCGACGCCTTTGCGCTGATCTGGTCGGCCAAAGAGCAACGCCTACTCGGCTTGAATGGCAGCGGGCCGCTGGGAAAGACATTTTCGGCCGAATCCCTGCGCCGACAAGGGTACACCAACCTGCCTACTCACGGCGGCCCGAGCGTCACCGTCCCCGGCAGCCTGCGCGCCTGGGAACTGGCCTTGACGCGCCTGGGCACGCTAGGTCTGGACACGTTGCTGGCGCCGGCCATTGACTACGCCGCGCGCGGTTTCCCCGTCAGCCCGCTCATCGCCCGGCAATGGGCCATGTCGGAAGCGCTATTGCGCCGCCAGTCCGCTTCCCGTCGCGTCTGGCTGCCGGGCGGGCGCGCGCCGCGCGCAGGTGAGATTTTCCACAATCCCGAGGTGGCGCAAACGCTGCGCTCGCTGGCCGCAGACGGCTGTACCGCCTTCTACACCGGCCCCATCGCCGAGCAGATTGTGGCTTGCGTGCAAGCCGACGGCGGCTGCCTGATTCTGGACGACCTGGCAACCTATCGCGCGGAATGGGTGGCGCCGATTAGCCTGGACTATCAAGCCGGCGCGGGACGGCGCTACACGTTTTATGAGATTCCGCCTAACGGGCAGGGGTTGGCGGCATTGTTGGCCCTGAACTTGGTGCAAGGCTTCGACGTGCGGCGCTGGGGCTGGGATTCGGCCGATTATTGGCACATCCTCATCGAAGCCATGAAACTGGCCTTCGCCGACGCTCACGCCTATATCGCCGACCCACGCCACACCCGCATTCCGTTGGCGGGATTGCTCAGCCCCGATTACACCCAGACGCGGCGGGCGCTCGTCTCCCCCCTACAGGCCGGCCTGCCCGCCGCCGGACGCCCTTCCCAGACCGGCGACACCGTCTATCTCAGCGTGGCCGACGGCCAGGGCAATCTAGTCAGTTGGATTCAAAGTCTCTATATGGGCTTCGGCAGCGGCCTCACCGCCGGGACAACCGGTGTGCAGCTTCAGAATCGCGGGGCAAATTTCAGCCTGACGCCGGGCCACCCCAACGAGGCCGCCCCCGGCAAACGCCCTTACCACACCATCATCCCCGGCTTCATCAGCCGCGACGATCAGCCTTGGTGCAGTTTTGGGGTGATGGGCGGCTTCATGCAACCCCAGGGGCATTTACAGGTCGGCCTAAATCTGGTAGAGTGGGGGATGGAGCCTCAGACGGCTCTGGACGCGCCCCGCTTCAACTGGGTGTCTGACAGAACGGTGGCCCTGGAAACGGCCGGTCTGCCATCTGAAATAGCGGCGGCGCTGCATCAACGCGGTCATCAGGTGCGCACCGATTTGCCGGGCAGCTTTTTCGGCGGCGGGCAAGTGATTGTGCGCGACCCCGACACCGGTGTGCTTATCGGCGGCAGCGAGCCGCGCAAAGATGGGTGCGTCGTCGGCTGGTAGCCGCCCAACCGAGACGACAACACAAGCCAGAAGTGAGGAAACGATGTTACAAATTGGTGATGTAGCGCCTGATTTTACCTTATCGGCCGATTCCGGGGAGATCATCCAGCTCTCCGACTTGCGCGGCCATCCCGTCTTGATCTTCTTTTACCCCAAAGCCGAGACCCCCGGCTGCACCACCCAGGCCTGCGGCCTGCGTGACAATTTCAGCCTGATCTGGGCCGCCGGTGGCATGGTTCTCGGCATCAGCCCCGACCCGGTCAGCAAACTGGCAGCCTGGCAAGCCAAAGAGACCTTCGGCTATCCGCTGCTTTCCGACCCTGATCACACCGTAGCCGAAGCCTACGGCGTATGGGGCGAGAAGCGCATGTACGGCAAAAGCTACATGGGCATCATCCGCAGCCACTTCTTCGTCGGCCCGGATGGAACCCTGGAAGACGTGCAGATCAAGATTAGCCCACAAGACAGCGTTGAAAAAGCCGTCGGTTACTTCTCTGCCCACTAACCCATGTCCCAACAAACCCGGCCGACGATGCTGCCCAATTTCTACGCCCAGGTTTATGCGGTAGTGCGCCGGATTCCGCCCGGCAAGGTGACCAGCTACGGCCGCATCGCCCACATGCTTGGCCGTCCCCAGGCCGCGCGGGCTGTAGGCTATGCCTTGCACGGCCTCAAAGACCACGCCGCCGACCCCGCCTACGACGACATCCCCTGGCAACGCGTTATCAATAGCCAGGGACGCATCAGCCTTGTCAACCCGCTCTTCTCCATGAATGAACAAGCCGAATTGTTGCGCGCCGAAGGCGTGCCGGTGGACAACACCCT
>JAYRVN010000459.1:0-4996 GCA_041918535.1 Chloroflexota bacterium | reverse complement strand
GCGGGAGTCTTCAACTGGCACGTTTTGCGCCACCTGATTCCCCTGGCCGCCGGTTGGTGGGTGGGCCAATATCTGGCCGCCCACGTACTCCAGGGCTTATACGATTTGCCGGATTCTAAGACAGCCAACGACTACTTACAGCATTTGCACCATGGCACAGCCAAGAAAGTGTTGCTCAATCGCGAAAAGCTGGAAGCAGAGCGCCCCGGTCAGCCGTTGCTCCGTTTAGGCGGCCCCGGCATCATCATTGTGCCGGAAGGCAACGTCGCCGTCACGGAGATCAATGGGGGGTTTTGCCGGGTTCTAGGCAACGGCGAACATAAGTTGAGCCGCTTTGAATATGTCCGGAGTGTGCTCGACCTCCGCGAACAACAGCGTGAGCAACAAGCTGCTGTGATCACTACCCGCGAAGGCATTGAAATCAAGACGGATATCCATGTCCTTTTCCGCATCTCTCAGGGCGATCAGTCGCCTGGCCGCACCAACCCGTTCCCCTTTGACCCAGAGAGCGCCCGCCGGGCCGCCTACGCCGAACGAGTGCGGGAAGACGGTTCCGTGGCGCTTTGGGATACCTACCCCTTAGACAAAACGGTGGGAGCGCTCACGACGTTGGCCGCCAGACTCTTGCTCGACGAAATCATTGATCCAAACCGGCAATACGGCCCTGGCTTTGATCCCCACATCAGCTTACAAGATGGCGCGTTTGAGGCAGCGGCTCACGAATTGCGGGACATCGGCATTCAACTTTTGAGCGTTGACATTCGCGCGCTTGAGCTGCCGGAACCCATCCAGGAAACCCTGGTGCGATATTGGCAGACTTTTCCTGACCCGTTACAAACCTCAGGGCCGGGCGGCAGCGATCAAGCCCGGCTGTCAACCTGGGGAGCGCGACCGACTGATGGTTCTAGGGCAAGTACGTCAGGCCAAGTCTGAGGCAAGGCGATAAGGCTCGTTTCAAGGAGAGGGTAATCATGTCTGACCCTGTGTTGGTAATTGGCGCAACCCTGCTCGACATTAAAGGCAAGCCAACCGCCGGTTTGGAGCCAGGTACATCGAATCTTGGATTGGTGCGGCACGCGCGCGGCGGGACAGCGCGCAATGTGGCGGAAAATCTCGGTCGCCTGGGGGCAGAGGTGGTGTTGCTATCTGCCGTGGGCGACGATGAGATTGGGCGGCAGCTCGTGCAACAAACCGCGGCAGCCGATGTGGACGTCAGCCGCATGTTGGTGGCGCCCCATCAACGCACAGGCTCCTACATGGCGTTGCTGGAGCCGGATGGAACGCTATCCGTGGCCCTGAATGACACGGCTGTGATGGACAAGATCACACCCGGTTTGCTCTATCAGAACCGGCGGCTGTTCAAAGATGCGTCCATGATTTTCTTCGATGGCAGCTTGTCTGAAGATTGCATCGAGATCATTGTGCGGTTAGCTTTGCAGTATGGCGCGCCGGTCTGTACCGACCCCTCTTCCACCCGTCTGGCTTATAAGGTGCGGCCTTATCTGAAACATCTCCTGCTGGCCGTGCCGAACGAGTTTGAGGCGGCCGCCTTATGTCAGGCCGATGTGGTGATTGAAGACCCGGAAAACAGTCTCCACCTGGCGCGTCAGTTGCATTCATTGGGGGTGCAGATGGCGGTGATCACGCGCCGTGATTTCGGCTTTGCTTACGCGACGAAGGGCGAGAACGGGTATCTGCCGGCCCATTTCAGCGAGATGGTGGATAGCACCGGCACAGGTGACGCCATCACGTCGGCGATTATGTTTGGCTTGCTCAACGATTTGCCGCCGGTGGCGTGTATGCGCCTGGGAGCAGCGGCGGCCAGCATTACCTTGCAATCGGCCGAAACCGTGGTCCCGGATTTAAGCCTGGATATGCTGTATGAAAACCTGGTGGTCTAACACAACCACCCATCGCTGAGGCGCAACCCGACTATGACCAACACCTGGGGATTGCTCATCGCCACCATCTATGTCTTTAGCATCATCGGCCTGGCCGAAGCCTTACGTCGTTGGCGGGGCTGGGGGGCGGAATTCACGCGCAAAGTGGTGCATATCGGCGTGGGCATGCTCATTTGGGCTGTGCCCTGGCTGTTCACCACCTGGACGCCGTTTGTCGTGACCAGCGGTTGCTTTGCCGTGTTGACCTTCCTGGATAATCGTTACCATTTTTTCCAATCCATGGCCAGCAAGGACGACCAGAGCAATTGGGGCACGTTTTACTTTCCCCTGGCGGCGGGGGCGGTGGTCTTTTGGTTGTGGCATTGGCCGCCGTTGATGGTGGCCGCGTTGATGCCACTGGTGTGGGGCGACGGCATGGCAGAGGTGGTGGGCAGGCGATTCGGCCGAAACAAATACACCGTCTTCGGCCACACCCGCAGCCTGCAAGGCTCCCTGGCCTTCTTCGCTTTTGGCTTTCTCTTCACCTGGCTGGCGTTGGTTGTCATCCCCGGCCAACCTGATCTCGCCTGGGGAGCCGCCCTGTTGCCGGCCGCGGCAACCGTGGCCCTGGCAACCGCCGTGGAAGCGGTGGCCATCGGCGGCATTGACAATTTGCTGGTCACTGCCGTCGCCGCCCTTATCTTGAGTAACTGGCCCTTCTAAAAATGACTATCCCCTCTCCGTTCGATCCCACTGCCGCCGCTGGCGGCTTACAACCGGTGGCGGCGATCCTCTTCGACCTGGACGGCACGCTGATCGACACCGACGATGAGGCCGTGGAAGCATTGAGCCGCCGCCTGCAACCGATTCTGCGCCGACGCGCCCCGTCTGCCGCGCGTTGGATTCTGATGGAAGCGGAATCGCCCGGCAATGCGTTGGTTACCCTTCTGGATTGGCTCAATTTGGATGTGTCGCTGATGGGGTTAACCGACTGGTTGCGCCGTCGGCGCGGCGTCTATCCAGCCGACGAATTTCGTCTGATCGCCGGTGTGGAAGAGGCAGTGGTGGCGCTCGGCGGACGTTACCCGGTAGCGATTGTGACGACTCGCAGTCGTTATCACATTGACCGTTTTCTGGAGCAATTCCCGCCCCTGGCCGAGGTGGTGCGCGCCAGTTGCGGTCTGCAAGATACCCGCCGTCTGAAACCGCATCCTGCACCCGTGCTAGAGGCGGCGCGGCGTGTGGGTGCGCCGGCGCAGCGTTGCGTGATGGTGGGTGATACGCCGGTGGATATCCGAGCGGCCAGGCGCGCCGGAGCCTGGGGGGTAGGGGTGCTGTCCGGCTTCGGACGGCGTCATGAATTGGTTCGGGCCGGCGCCAACCTGATTTTGAACAGTTCGGCCGAATTGACTTCTTTCTTATAGGAGCGACCCGCTATGTTGGCTGCGCAACCCACATTTCGACAAAAAGCGCTTGCCTGGAGCGTACACGCCATTACCGCCACCGGCGCATTGTGGGGGATGTTGGCGATCCTCGCTATCTTTGAAGAACGCTGGCTAGCAACCTTCCTCTGGATGGTAGCGGCCATGTTGGCAGATGGGATTGACGGCACGCTGGCGCGTCGTTTTCATACCCAGGTATATGCCGCCGCCCTGGATGGGGCGTTGCTAGATAACATTGTAGATTACCTCACCTATGTGGTTGTCCCGGCGCTATTCCTTTACCGGGCCAACCTGTTCCCGCCCGCGCTGGCGTTAGTCGGCATCGCCGTTATCGTCTTGACCTCAGCCTATCAGTTCTCTCAGGTCAATGCCAAAACAGACGATCACTATTTTACCGGCTTCCCCTCCTATTGGAACGTCATCGTCTTCTTCCTCTTTTTTTTGCAGCAAAGCCCCTTGTTCAACTTCCTGATTGTCGCGCTCTGCGGCATTCTGGTCTTTGTGCCCATCAAGTACATCTATCCGTCCCGCGCCATGCGCTGGCAACGCCCGACGATGGGCCTGAGTCTACTATGGGGTCTCGTCAACGTCCTCATCCTGGTCCAATACGCGAGATATTCGGCGCCACAGCCCTGGTTGGTGTGGGCCTCAGTGGCCTACGTATTCTATTATGTGGGTCTGAGCCTGTACGCCACGTGGCAAGGACGCTCGGCGAGGTCGGATAAACCACAAGGGCAAGCGGGTTAGGGCTTGCCCTTGTTTGGTAGCAGTGCGCCTAACGGGAAGGCGTGATGGTGAAGAGCAAGCCATCCGAACGGCCGAAGACTTCGGGGAAAAACACCTGACGCGCCAAGGTGGGCATGACCTGATAGTCGCCCGGAATGCTGGGCTGCAGGGTGTAGGTGTATTGATAGGTCCCGGCCGGCAGATAGCTGGTGGTGAAGACGACTTTTTCGTCGCGGAACTGGATTGGGTCGAAGACCCACCAGCCCCAATAACCCCACCGGTAATCGTCGCGGGTGACGCCGACCTGAGAGCCGGAAGTGGCGGTCTCCAGGTTCGGGTCAACGGCGTCGGCCCCGGCTGGGAGCGGGTCTTCCACGGTGACATAGGTCAGGTTGTGGGGAGCGATGATGGTTAACTGAACGCGCACGGCTTGCCCGGCTTGAATGGATGTTAGCGGTTCGCAGGTCTCTTTTTCCGGTTGGCAAGCGGCGGCGTAATAGGCGCGCTGAACGATCAGGCCGCGATTGACGGCGCTGACGCTATCCGCGCTGACAAAGGCGTTCAGGTGAGCGGTGTAGTAGAGGCGTCCGGGGCCGGCCGTGCGCTGGAAGTCGAGGAAGTTAACGGCATCGGGGAAGAGTTGGTTGAGAGAGACAGGCCATTCGGCCGAATCCAACACATTTTCCCGCGTGAAGGTTCCTTCCGTCAGCAATTCCCGGTTCACCGCCAATTGATAGGCGTAATTGGCGTCCAATTCACCGGTCGCGGCCATCCACTCCGTTAGCGCCAGCAATGACCAGGCCGTCTCGTGCGAAGTCGGCCAACGCACCGCCTGACGCGCCGCCATCAGCCAGCGCGCTGCATTCGACGCAAAAGGATTGTCGGGGTTCACCCGCGCCAATGCCAGCAAGACCATCGCCGTGCCGCGCACATCGCTGCTGAGATTGT
>JAYRVN010000458.1:0-5287 GCA_041918535.1 Chloroflexota bacterium | reverse complement strand
CGCTCCCGCACGGCGCGCACAGGGATGAGGTCCCAACCGGGTTTGATCTTGAGCTTGACGCGCTGATAGCCGGCGTCGAGGTAGCCGGAGACCTGGTCAAGCAGGGCGGGCAGGGTTGGCTCGATGCCGACGCTGACGCCTACCGGCGCGCGTTCTCTTTCTCCGCCTAGCAGATGTTTGAGGGAGACGCCTTGCGCCTGGGCGAAGAGGTCCCAAACGGCGTTTTCGAGAGCGGCTTTGGCCATGGGGTGCCCGCGCACGTGGGCCCAACGCGCGGCGCAGGCAGCGGGATCGGTGATGTCGGCGCTGAGGGCCAATGGGATCAGGTGGTCGCGCAGGATGGGCCAGGCGGTGGTGATGGTCTCATAGGAGTACCAGGGGCCGGCGCCGGCTACGGATTCCCCCCAACCGGTCAGGCCGTCGGCGTGGACGGTGACGAGGAGGCAAGGGCGGACCTCTTCTCGGCCGAAACTGGTCTCAAACGGGTGGACGAGAGGTAGGGCGATATGGTGAAGTTCAATGTGGGTCAGGCGCATGGGTATGGGCAAGGGGCGTGCTCAGGCGTCCCAGTCGTGTTCCAGGAGATAGGCGGCTTGGGCAGGGGTGTAGAGCAGGTCTACGGCGGTGTAACCGGCGGCGAAGGCGGCCTGGAAGAGGGCGCGGGTGTGCAGGCGGACGGCGCGAGCCTGGGATAGGTCGGCGGCTTTGAGGGCCTGAAAGTTGGGCGGTACGGGGATGAGTAGGCGCGGGCCGGTCAGGTCGGCGGGCGTGTGCGCGAGGGGGACGCCCTGGGCTTGCCAGGCGGCCAGATCGGGCGAGGGGTCGCCGGTCAGGCGGCGGCGGACGTGGGCGCCGGCGATAGGCCATTCGGTGTAGAAGCGGTCGCTGGGCAGGCCGTGGTTGATGCCGCGCAATTCGCCATACAGATTCGGCCGATATTCCCGACACACCGCCCCTAGTTTATGGAGGTTGAGGTTGCCGTTGAGCGTCTCCAGCGGGTCGTAGGTCCAGGTGATCAGGTCTAATCCCTGGCGCAAAACGTAGTCGCGTTGGGCCAGCTTGAGATGGTAGCCCACCTGCCGTTGCCGATAGGCAGGCAAGACGCCGCATTGATGGGAGCAATGCTTGAGCCGGCCGTCGGCTTGCCGCCCCAGAAAGCCATGCACGATGCCCACCAGGGGCGCATCCGGTTGACCGGCGTCGAAAGCGCCCAGCACCAGCCCGCCTTCTTTTTGAAAGGTCATGAGCAAGTGGTCGGGCGTGACTTCGCGATAGTCGGTCAGTCGCCAGGCTTGATATTGCACTTCTTCAGCGGCGCGAAATTCGGCCGAATCCTTCAACGGACGTATCTCCAACTTTACCGCTTCCATCAACTATTCCGCCTCTTGTATGCTAATGTACACATTTACACACTTGTGTATGCTCACGCGCTTTTCCCCAACCGCACCGGCAACCGGCGCGTGCCCCAGGCGCCGGGAGGCCCGTCAAAGACCCCCGCGCACGGCGTCCCGCAGACGCGACAACGCCCGTCGGCCGTCAATCGCCAGGCAGTCAGATTATACCAATCGCGCCCAATCACTTTAGCCCCGCAGCCGTGACAGGTGGTGCTGCCGCCGGTCTCATCGTGGACGTTGCCGGTATAAACGTAACGCAATCCCTGATTCAGGCCAATCTGGCGCGCGCGGCGCAAGGTGGCTGGTGGGGTGGGGGGCGTGTCGAGCATTTTATAGTCAGGGTGGAAGGCGGTGAAATGCAGCGGCACATCCGGCCCGAGCGCCTCCGCCACCCATTGCGTCAAAGCTTCCAATTCCGCCTGGCTGTCATTTTGGCCGGGGATGAGCAAGGTGGTGATCTCAAACCAGACGTCGGTCTCATGTTTGAGGTATTGTAATGTTTCCAGCACGGGTTGCAGATGCCCGGCGCACGTTTCGGCATAGAACTGTTCGGTGAAGCCCTTGAGGTCTACGTTGGCGGCGTCCATGTAGCGGTAAAACTCGGCGCGCGGGGCGGCGCACATATAGCCTGCCGTGACGGCGACCGTCTTGATCCCTATTTCCCGGCAGGCCTGAGCCACGTCAATGGCGTATTCGAGGAAGATAACGGGGTCGTTGTAGGTGAAGGCGACGCTGCGGCAGCCCAACTCCAGGGCCGCGCGCGCGATGGTTTCCGGCGCGGCGGCGTCGGCCAGGGTGTCAATCTCGCGCGATTTGCTGATGTCCCAATTCTGACAGAAGCGACAGGCAAGGTTACAGCCGGCAGTGCCAAAGGAGAGAACCGGCGTGCCGGGCAGGAAGTGATTGAGGGGCTTTTTTTCAATCGGGTCCACGCAGAAGCCGCTGGAGCGGCCATAGGTGGTGAGAACGAGTTCGTCCCCTTGCCGCGCGCGCACAAAACATAAGCCGCGTTGGCCGGGGTGCAATTTGCACCAGCGCGGACAGACGTCGCATTGGATGCGTCCATCGGGCAATGGATGCCAGTAACGGGCCGGGACAACCGGGGAGATGGCCATATCTTCTCTCACATGGGGCAGCCGGGAGGCCGATTGCCCCCTTGCCGCGTCCGGTTAGCGCCGAGCTGACCGGGGCGTTGATGTCTTGCTTATATTATAGTGCATTGGCGCGGGCGAGGCGCGGTTGGGAAGGGCGGTTACGGGCAAGGGGAAAGGGAGGGATCGCAGTCGGCGGCGGCGCGGACGGTGAAGGGGACGGGATCGCTGGCAAGAGATTGTCCTTGCGCCGTTTCGCCGACGGCCCGGACGGTGTGATCGCCGGGCTGAAGAGGCCACCAGGCGATATAGGGGGGATGGGTGTAAGCGGCGAGGGGCTGGTTGTCGAGGTAGAGGGTGAGGGTGGTAAATTCGGCCGAACCCACGGCCTCAATCCGCAATTGCTGGGCTGCCAACGGCAACCTGGACGACAGGCGATACGTGGTAAAGGCAGCGGGCGCGACCAAGCGCAATGGCGCGCCGGCCGCCGCGGTCTGGGACGCCGTTTCTGCCTGCGCGAGATCGGCCAATAGCGTCAACCCGTGCGCACGCGCCCAGGGGTGGAACTCCGGCGGCAAATCCAACACCCGTTGTAGCACCCGGCCTTCCGGCGGCGTGTCGGCCGTGGCCGGCTGGTTGGTGGCCCTATCCAGCCATACCAGGCGATAAAAATGATCGGGCTGTGTGGGTTGCGTGCCGACCAGGAACCATTCCTGGCGGCGATACGGGCAGGCGACAGTCGGCAGCAGACCGGACAGGCTACAGACTTCCACCTGAATCAAGCCTGCCGGCCGGATGAAGGGTTTGTCGGGCGCGCCGGTCAACACGTCGCGTAAGAAATAATGCCAGATCGGCCCGGCCCCGCTGACGCCGGTGACATCGCGCATGGGCTGGTGGTCGGCGTTGCCCACCCACACGCCCACCACGACATCGGGGGTGTAGCCCACCGTCCAGTTGTCGCGGAAGTCGTTGGTGGTGCCGGTTTTGACGGCGGCAGCGCGGTCCAATTGGAGCAGGCTATGCGCGCCAAAGCCTAATTCGCGCGCCTGGTCGTCGCTGAGGATGTCGCTGATGAGCCAGGCCACCCGCGTATCCAGCACGCGCACAGGCGCGTTGAGAGGCGCGGTGTACACCGTTTGCCCCTGGGCATCGGTCACGTCGAGGATGAGGCGATGGGCGAGGCGGGAGCCGCCGTTGGCGAAGACGGCGTAAGCCCGCGTCAGATCGAGCAGCGAAATTTCCCCGCCGCCTAAGGCCAGCGCCAGGTCATAATCATCGGGCTGACCGGGCAGGCTGAGGCCGAAATCGGCCAGCGTAGCCAGGGCCTGGGGCAAGCCGACCTTATCCAGGGTGCGGACGGCGGGGATATTGAGAGAGGAGGCCAACGCCTGGCGCAACAGCACCGGCCCGTTTTCGTGGCGGGCGAAGTTGACCGGCACATAGGGTTCGCCCCGACGGGTCACGAAAACGGCGCGCACATCGGGCAGGAGGGTGGCGGCCGTCCAGGGCTGAGATTGGTCGGGCGCGAGGGCGGCGGCGTAAAGGACGGGCTTGAGGGCGGAGCCGGTCTGGCGCGGCGCGACGGCCATGTTAATGGCCCCGCTGTGGGCGGCGTCAAAGTAGTCGGGGTTGCCGACCAGCGCCAATACATCGCCATAGAGAGGATCGAGGGCGACGAGGGCGGCGTTGTGGGCGTCGTGGCCGGGGCTGCCGTCCGGCGGGGCGTTGAGGTGTTGCAACTGTTGGTAAATGGCGCGTTCGGCCGAATCCTGCCAGTCTAAATTGAGCGTGGTGCGCACCGTCAGACCGCCGCTGTGACGCAAGGTTTCGGCCGAAACTAGCCGCCCCAATTCCGCCTCCGCCATCAGCACAAAATGGGGGGCGCGCATAGGGTAAGGCGCAGCGCTATAACGCAACGGCTCACGCGCCGCCAATGTGTACGCCGCCTGAGTGATAAAACCGGCCGCGCGCATCAGGTCCAGCACCACCAGTTGACGTTCTTTGGCGGCGTCGGGTGTGGTGAACGGGTTGTAGAGGGAGGGGGCCTGGGTCAGACCGGCCAGCAGCGCGGCTTCGGCCAGGGTCAATTCCGCCGCCGGTTTGCCGAAATAGGTTTCAGACGCCGCCCCCACGCCATAGGTCAGCGCGCCGTAATACATCTGGTTGAGGTAAAGGGCCAGAATGTCATCTTTGGGCAAGGCGCGCCCCAACCGCCAGGCCAGCCAGCTCTCACGCAGCTTGCGGCGCAGGGTGCGATCGGCGCGTTCGGCCGAATCCAGTAGCAGATTGCGCGCGACTTGTTGGGTGATGGTGCTGCCCCCCGCCGTCACCTCCCCGCCGCGCAGGTTGATCCACAAGGCGCGCGCGATACCAACCAGGTCTACGCCGGGATTGGTGTAGAAATGGCGGTCTTCTGTGGCAATGGTGGCCTGACGCAGGCTAAGCGGGATGGCCGCCAGCGGCAAGACGGTGTGTCGCCCGTCGGCGGCGTCCAGCGCTTCATATAATAGACGCCCTTGCCGGTCGGTAAAGCGGACGCTGGGGGTGTGCAGCCGGCTATAGACGGCTTGCGGCTCCGGCAGATCGCCGAACAACCAGTAGCCCAGCCCGACGCCGGCGGCAGCTATTCCGATCAGCCAGACACGGGCTAAACGCAACCACCGTGACATGACGAGGAGCTAAACCAGGTCGTTGCCGGGTTGAATGAGATGGTTGCCTGTGAGGAGCGGGTCTTATCCAGATCAGGCGCGGCATTCTCGACAGGAATACCGCGCCTGACGGTTAGTTTTTCGGCCGAATCGT
>JAYRVN010000457.1:0-8151 GCA_041918535.1 Chloroflexota bacterium | reverse complement strand
CGCCAATCTTCATGGTCAACCCCTCGTAACACGCCGTTATCGCGACGGCAAACCCTTCTACCAACCGCGCGCCGCCAGTTGTTCTTGAGTCGGCAACGTTTGGGCGCTGATGCCCACCATCGCTTCACCCAAATTCTCGCTCACACGCGCCAAAATTTCCGGATTGTTGTAATGGGTCGTCGCCTCGACGATAGCCCGGCCACGCCGACGTGGATCGCCGCTCTTGAAAATGCCGGAACCGACAAAGACGCCGTCTACACCCAATTGCATCATCAGCGCAGCGTCGGCCGGCGTGGCGATGCCCCCCGCCGCAAAATTGACCACGGGCAACCGGCCTAACTCTTTTGTCTCGTATACCAGTTCAAACGGCGCGCCAATGGTCTTGGCGTAAGCCATCAGCTCTTCGTCAGGCATGTTCTGCAAACGCCGAATCTCGCCCAACACCGCCCGCGCATGACGCACGGCCTCTACCACATCCCCGGTGCCGGCCTCGCCTTTGGTGCGGATCATCGCTGCGCCCTCTCCGATACGCCGCAACGCCTCGCCTAGATTGCGGCAACCGCAGACAAATGGGACCTTGAAATTGTGCTTGTAAACGTGGTGCTCTTCGTCGGCGGGTGTGAGCACTTCACTTTCGTCAATGTAATCCACGCCCAACGCCTCCAAAATCTGCGCCTCGACGAAGTGGCCGATGCGCACCTTAGCCATGACAGGAATGGAGACTGCCGCCATGATCTCCTTGATTAGGCCGGGGTCGGACATCCGGGCGACGCCGCCCTGGACGCGAATGTCGGCCGGCACACGTTCCAAGGCCATCACCGCCACGGCCCCCACTTCTTCCGCAATCACGGCATGTTCCGGGGTCACCACATCCATGATGACGCCGCCTTTTAGCATCTGCGCCAGGCCCACCTTTATTTTAAAACTTCCCGTCTGTGTGTTCGGATGACCGTTGTTGTTCATTGCATGACTCCTTTGTGCGCCACAAAATTCGGCTAGTTGCTGTTACCTATTGTCACTCAAGCGACGGCATTTCCTCTATTCATCTACCACAGTCTGAATGGGCGGTGAGACACAACCGGCCGTCCAGGTTACGTTGTCGCCAGGCTCTCTTACATTGTAATCGGCCTGACGAGGAGTTACAAGCCAATCGGCCGATTGAGGAATCATCCGAATCCTGATACAATTTCGCCATGCCGCACTCAAGGTTAGTCAAGGACTCAGTCCATGTCTGATTACTTCACTCAGGTAGACGCTTACATTGACTCCCATCTGGAGAGCACTCTGGATCAACTCGCCCGACTAGTGGCGCAACCAAGCGTTTCTGCCCAACAAGCGGGCATAGACGAGTGCGCCCAATTGGTGGCCGCCTTGCTGCAAGAATCGGGTTTTCAGGCTGAGATTCTTCCCACCGCCGGGAACCCGGTTGTCTACGCCGAAGCGGCGGGCCGGGCGGAAACCACCATGCTGCTCTACTTGCATTACGATGTGCAGCCGGCGGAACCGCTGGACCTGTGGGAATCGCCGCCATTCCAGCTCACGCGTCGCGGCGACCATCTGTTTGGCCGGGGCGTTTCCGATGACAAAGGGCACATCATTGCGCGCCTGGCCGCCTTGGCGGCGCTGCGGGCGGTCGGCGGCGAGTTGCCTTGCCGAATCAAGTTCGTCATTGAAGGGGAAGAGGAGATCGGCAGCCCCTCCATTCACCGCTTCGTCGAAGAACACCGCGTGCGCTTGGCCGCGCAAGGCTGCATCTGGGAGTTTGGCGGCGTCAATACTCAGGGCGCGCCGACCCAATCGCTGGGTGTGCGCGGCATTTGTTATGTGGAGCTATCGGTACAAACGGCGCAGTATGATGCGCATTCCGGCCTGGGCGGTTCGATCTTTCCGAACGCCGCCTGGCGGTTGCTGTGGGCATTGAGTTCGCTCAAAGGGCCGGACGAGCGTATTTTGATCCCGGATCATTATGCCGAAGTGGCTGAGCCGACGGCGCGGGACCTGGCGTTGCTGGCGGAATTGCCGGACGAATCGGCCGATTGGCTTGCCCGTTATGGGCTATCCGGTTTCCTCGGCCACTTGTCCGGCGGGCCTGAGCTACGTCGTCGGGCGGTCTTCGAGCCAACCTGTACCATTTGCGGCCTGGAAACGGGCTATACCGGGCCCGGTTCCAAGACGATCATCCCGGCGCGGGCGATGGCCAAAGTGGATTTTCGCCTGGTCCCCAATCAAACGCCGGAAAAGCTGCTGGCGCGTCTGCGGGACTATCTAGATGCTCAGGGCTTCACGGATGTGGCAATTCGTTTTCTGGGCGGTTATCCACCGGCCAAGATTGACCCGGATGAGCCGCTGGTACAACTGACTAATGCGGCAGCTCTGGAAGTGTATGGCGCGCCGCCAATGGTTGAGCCGATGATTGGCGGCAGTGGCCCGCTGGCCTCTTTTGTCCACTTCTTGGGCGTGCCGGTGGTGTCAGCCGGGATTGGCTACCCTGGCGGCCGGGTGCATGCGCCGAATGAGAACATCCGGCTGCCGGAGTTCATTAAGGGCATACGGCATACGGCGCGCATTATCGGCCGATTCGCCGCCCAGTAATCAGCCCCTCACGCCTTCTGCGCCATCTCCTCGCCGAAGCGGAGCAATGCCTTCACCCGCGCCTGATCGGGCGCTTCCGCGTACACGCGCAACACCGGTTCCGTCCCGCTCGGCCGAATCAGCAACCAACTTCCATCGTTCAGGTAATACTTCACCCCGTCCGTCGTCTCCACCCGTTCCACCACCACCCCGTCAATCGCCTCCGGCGCGCTGTTCAGCAACCATTGCGTCATCGCCGCCTTCGCCACCGGGCGCTTAAGCAGCAAATCGGTTCGCTGATATTCGGCCGGCCCATAATGGGTCAGGATACTCTGCACAATCTCAGCCAATGGCGCACGCGCATCCGCCATGACCTCCAGAATCAACAACCCCAGCAAAATTCCATCCCCCTCTGGAATATGCCCCCGAATACTCATGCCGCCCGATTCCTCGCCGCCCATAACAACATCATTTTTCTGCATCAAGTCGGCAATGTGGTTGAATCCCACCGGCGTTTCAACCAGGGGCAATCCATAGGCGGCCGCGATCCGGTCTATCATGCGCGTGGTGGACACCGTGCGGACAACAGTCCCCCGCCAGCCGCGTTTCGCCAACAGGTACTCTAACACCAGGGCAAAAATCCGGTGAGGGTCTACAAAATTCCCACGCGCATCCACAGCGCCGATACGGTCGGCGTCACCGTCAGTCGCCAACCCCACATCCCAATGCCCGGCCTGAATGGTGGACATTAACAATCCTAGATACCGCGCAATCGGCTCAGGATGGATGCCCCCAAAGCCGGGATTCATCTCGTGGCGAATGTTGTGCACGTGCGTGCGGCCCCGCGCCAGAACCTCGCCGAAAATGCCGCGGCCCGACCCGTACATCCCATCCGCCACAACACGCAATTCGCCATTGGAAATAATGTCTAAGTTGACCAATTTACTCAAGTGGGCATAGTAGGCCCAGGCCGGATCGAATCTGACGATCCGTTCTTGCTTGAAGGCCGTCTCCAACTCCATCAACTGCGGCTCGCGTCCCTCGCGCAAATTGCGCTCTAAAATCGCCTCCACCCGGTGCGCCTCCGCCGGGCTGGCGCTGCCGCCAAAACCACTCTTCAGCTTCACGCCGTTGTAGCGCGGGGGGTTGTGGCTGGCCGTGATCATGATCCCGGCGGCGGCGCGCTTTTCCACCACTGCATAGCTCACCGCCGGCGTCGGCGCGTCGGCGCGGGCCAGCCAGGTGATGATGTCGTTGGCCGCCAGAACACGCGCCACTTCCGCCGCATACCGGTCTGATAAGAAGCGCGTGTCAAAACCGATCACGGCCGTGGGGGCCGCGCGCTTCTCTTCGAGCAGCGAATCGGCGATGGCCTGCGCCACCAGCCGCAAATTGGAAAAAGTAAAGTCCTCGCTGATAACGGCTCGCCAGCCGTCTGTGCCAAAATGAATACGCATAAAAGACTCCCGCCTAAGATGATTGAGGCGATGATCGGATGATTAGGCTTAGATGAATTCGTAACATTAGCCGACAACGCCATTTTACCGCCGGCGGACCGAGCGCCGGGAGCAAGTTAAGGTTGTTGTACGGCGGCAATGAACTTCTGGGCTGCGTTCCAGGCCGACTCGGATTGGGTAACAACGCTGACGACGCTGTCCCGCAGATAGCCGAGCACAGTCCGGTCCATAACGGCCGGGAAGGGCCGGGCGAGTTCCGCCTGCTCGCGCAAGAAGGTGATGTAACTGTCATCGCCGGGCCACAAAGCCAAGGCTGACCGTCGGGCGGGTAAGATCAGAGCGGACAGGCTCCACTCGCCCATGTTCTGAGTTGAGGCTAACCAGGAGATCAATTCGGCCGATAATAGTTGTTGGGCCGGGTCCGGTGTACTGATCGCCCATAACCAACTTCGCGCCAACGAGGGCGCCGGCCCTTCCGGCCCCGGCAGGGCGCTAAAGCCGCTGCTGCTGCGTTGCGTGCGTTCGCGCAGGAATTGGCCGCTATCTACCAGCGCCATATTCACCACACCCCCTCGATAAGCCGTCCAGGCTTCATCCAGCGTGCTAAAAGCCACCGTGCTAAAGGGGATAAGGCCGACGCTACGCGCCACGCCTAGGCGCGTCAAGGCTTTGGTCAGCGGCCCTTCATTCATGTGAAGATGACCGGCGCTGTCCGTCAGCAAAGCGCCGCTGCCCAGGTACATCTGCAACACCAATTCAGCGCCTTTCAGCCCGGCTACCGGAAAGGCCAAATGCGCGCCCGGCCAGACCATCAGATCATCCCAACGTGTCGGCAAAGGCTCGCTCAGGACGCCTCGATTGTAGGCCAGGTGATTGAGGCCCAGCAAGCTGAAAGGAATCCCGTACAAAACGCCGTCCACTTGCGCCGGAGATTGCGCAGCCGGGAAAATATCGGACAGAATATCGGCCGTAAAATAGTTGGTCAGCGGATAGATCAACCCACTCGTCGCCGCCTGGCTGATGTTCTCACTGGATACGGCAATAACATCGGGTAAAATGTCGGGCGCCACTGCCCGACCATGCGTCAGGTAGCTCAGAATGCCGCCCTGCCCCGTCAGGCTCTTCGCGTGAATCTCGACGTGGACATCGGGGTGAGCGCTGCCAAAAGTCGCCAATTGGGCCGCCAATACCTGCCCGGCGGGGTCATCTGCAGGGAAGGCCAGATCAATGGGCAACCAGATCGTTAGGGTTGGCGATTCGGCCGAAAATGGCGATTCTAGCGTCAGCCCCGATTCGGCCGCAATCGGCGTATGCACAGCGGTCGGCGCGCGGCTCAGTTCAGCCGTACCCGTACTCGGTTGACTGAGACCGGTAGGCCGACAAGCCGTGATAATGAACAGACAACACCAGCCCAATAAGCGCCGACACCTCATACATGGCAAGTATACCTTGAAACGCCTGCCGTTAACACCAACCAATGCCAACCGCCTTGGTCGCTCACCATCCCCTTGGGCGCGTTACCCCGCTCTTTGAAAGCAGACGCAGAAGTTTGCCTCGTGGCCTGTCGCCGCTCGGCCCACAGAAGCGCTCCCCGATCGCGCTACACCGGGCAATCGCGCCGTCTTGCGCCCGCAAGCTTCAAAAACATTGCGGGCGCACAAGGAGTTGGCTATAATCACTTGGCTTTGCTTCAATTGACCCCGGTCTGACCGCAGCAAAGTAATACACACACACTTGGACTGTCTGGAATGTGCTCAACCCGCTGGTAACCGGCTGCGCCAAAGACCCACGGTGAGTTTCACGACAGGGTGAAAAGTGTGGAGGAACAAAACAAAATTTAAGGGAGTGATTATATGGCTGTTGTTTCGATGAAAGCTCTATTGGAAACCGGTGTGCATTTCGGCCACCGGACGCGCCGGTGGCATCCGAAGATGAAACCCTATATCTTCACCGAGCGCAATGGCATTCACATTCTGGACCTGCAACAAACTATTGTCATCCTGCACGAAGTTTATGAATTGGTGCGCAACACCGTCGCTGAAGGCGGCGTTGTGTTGTTTGTAGGCACCAAACGTCAGGCTCAAGATATCGTCGCCCAGGAGGCCGCTCGCGCCAGCCAGCCCTACGTCAATCAGCGCTGGCTAGGCGGCACACTGACCAACTGGCAAACAATCCGTCAGCGGATCAACTATCTAAAGACCCTGGAAAAGCAACGCGACGCGGGCGAGTTTGACGCGCTCAAGAAAAAAGAACGCCTCATGCTGGAGCGTGAAATCGCCGATCTCAATGAACGTCTAGGCGGCATCCGACAAATGGCCCGTCTACCTAATTTGTTGTTTGTCGTGGACGTGGAGCATGAAGCGACAGCCGTCAAGGAAGCGAACAAGGTGGGCATTCCAATCGTCGCCATGGTGGACACGAATTGCGACCCATCGCCCATTGACTATGTGATCCCGTCTAATGACGACGCCATTCGCGCCATCAAACTGATGAGCAGCAAAATTGCCGATGCGGCGATTGAAGGCTTCAATATGCGTAAGGCGACCATAGTGGATTCTATGCAAGAGTTCGGTGAATACACCGAGGACTCAGAAGAGGGTCTGCAATACGCCAGTGACGAGAAGTTATTGGGCGCGGCCACTCTGGCTAAGATTCGGGGGGCGAAAGAAGATATCGGCCCTGTCGGTTTAGATGACGCTTACGGCGAAGGTTTCGAGTGATTTCCGCCGGGTAGTTTAGATTCTGAGGAGATTCATTAAGAATGACCGTTACAACGCAAATGGTGAAGGATTTGCGCCAGGCCACCGGCGCAGGCATCCTGGACGCCAAAAAAGCTCTAGAAGAAATGGGCGGCGATTTTCAGAAGGCTGTAGACCTGCTGCGCGAGAAAGGTCTGGCTAAAGCCGCCAAAAAAATCGGCCGTGAAGCCAAGGAAGGCCTGGTCGAGTTATACGCGCACCCCGGCAATCGGGTGGGGGTGCTGTTGGAGATTAACTGCGAGACGGATTTTGTAGCCCGTAACGAGATGTTCCAGCAATTGGCGCATGATCTGGCCCTCCAAGTCGCTGCCATGTCACCTCGTTACATTTCGGCCGAAAATGTCTCCGAAGCCGATCTCACCCACGAGCGCGAAGTCGTGCGCGCCCAAACCATCGCCGAAGGCAAACCATTGGCCGTTGTGGGCAAAATCGTCGCCGGCCGTCTGCAGAAATATTACGAAGAAACCTGCTTGCTTGAGCAACCCTTTGTCAAAGACGAAACCCGCAAGATCAAGGACCTGCTCAACGCTACCATCAGTCAACTCGGCGAAAATATCATCGTCCGACGTTTCGTGCGCTATGAATTGGGCGAGGCCCTCTAACACACCGAAAAAAGGGCGAGTCTGAGACTCGCCCTTTTTTTGCCCACGTCACACCCAGAAAAACTTATGAGCTCGATCCGCTACTCCCGTATCCTACTCAAGCTCGGCGGCGAAGCGCTGGCCGACAAATCCGGCACAGGCATCAATCCTGATCGGGCGACAGAAGTCGCGCACGTGATTCGCGAGGTGCATCAATTGGGCGTTCAGGTCGCCATTGTCATCGGCGCGGGCAACCTCTGGCGCGGCAGCGTGGGGATCAAACACGGCATGGCCCAGGCTACCGCCGACCACATGGGCATGATCGCCACGGTAATGAATGCCCTGGCGTTACAGGACGCCCTGGAACGCATCGGCGTCGAAACCCGCGTACAAACTGCCATCGAAATGCGACCGATCGCTGAACCATACATCCGCCTGCGCGCCGTTCGCCACCTGGAGAAAGAGCGCGTCGTGATCATGGGCGCCGGCACAGGCAACCCATACTTCACCACCGACACGGCCGGCGCGCTGCGAGCCATGGAGATCGGAGCTGATATCTTGATCAAAGCGACCAAGGTGGATGCCATCTATGACCAAGACCCCATGCTCAACCCTGAGGCCCGCCGGTATGACACGATTTCCTACATTGACGCCGTTAATCAACACCTGCGCATCATGGACAGCACCGCCATTACATTATGCATGGAACACAACATGCCCATTGTGGTTCTTAACCTTCGGCAAAAAGGGAGCATTCTAAGACTTGTTCAGGGCGAAACTGTT
>JAYRVN010000456.1:0-2655 GCA_041918535.1 Chloroflexota bacterium | reverse complement strand
GTGAACCATTGGCAACGCCAGGGACTATTCCCGGCCGCCGAACGCGAGCCGGAAACAGTCAGAGACAACGAAGATTTGTTGAACATCACCAGCGTCTTCAGCGGTGACATCACCGGTGATGGGCGAAACGATTTGATCCTCGGCAACGCCAATGCCAGCGTGACGATCTACCAAAGTGAAGGCGGGTCATCCACCATCAACTTCAGCAGTCCCGTCTTCGCGCTGACCGCTCTGCGCGTCCAACCTGCGGCCGAAAAGAATCTGGTCGTCATCACAGCCAACGGTCTGGTGCGTCTGTTCAGCATCTTACCCAATTCCCCCCCCTACCTGGCCGGGCCGGAGTTTGAAAACAGTAGTGGTCAATACACCCTCAGCATTCTAGCCTTCAATCCCGAAGGGGCAGGCTACAGGGTGCAGTTAGAGGTGTATGAGGCGGCGCAACATGCCTGGCTACCGACGGAAGGTCCCAAACCGGTCAGCAGTGGGCGAGCGCGTCTATCTTGGGTATTGCCCGCGCTACAATTGGATGCGCCGGTGCGCTATCGCCTGACTGTGACGGACGGCGCGCATGAACTGACGCTGACGCCGCCGCCCGGGCCGCCGGCTATTGTGGCCCCCTCCCCCTTCAATGGGGTGCTGATTGGGGCCGTATTGTTGACCGTCGTGGCGCTGGGCCTGGCAATCGCCGGGCGACAACGGCAGTCGGCGAGCCTAAGGGCGCAGCGTTTCTATCAACAATTGAAGCAAGATTCGGCCGGCAGTTTGCCATTGATTGAATCGCGTTACAACGAATTGGCGGGTTCGGCCGATTTTTTGCTCAATCTGGCCAACCACGCCCGCCGCGATTCTAACCGCCCCATTGCCTCCGTCGCGCAAGGTCTGTTCCTGCTGGCCGACCAACCGGAAGCCGGTGTACCGATCATTAACGACGCTTTGCGCCATGAGGCGGTGCAATCGCCCCCCAGTTGGGAGTCGTTGGCGCGTTGGGAAGCGCTTTTCGGCACTAGCCAGATGTTGCTCCAGGCCGCCTCGGTGAGCGGTCTTTGCCTGCTGCAACCCCAGCTTGTCCGGCTGGTCAACACCCTGTCGGAAGCCGGCAACGAAACGCCATTCAACCGATTATTAGGGGTGATGGATTATCTGGACAATAGCGAACGGGTGGAATCGGCCGAAGACCGCATTTTCTATCTCAATCAGGCCCAAGCCTTGCTCAGACGCCACCACGAAGAACTCAAAACCGCCCCGCTTGAATTGGAGGGCATGCTCGTCCGCGCCGTGGCCCGACGCTGGCTCGGCCGTATCAGCGCCGAAGTCGAGTCACTCCGCGGGCGCGCCAACCTCAAAGTCACGCTGAAAACGAAACGGATCATCCCGGCCGATGAGGCTTTCGTAGCATTAGAGCTGCGCAATGAGGGGCGCGCGCCGGCTGAGGATGTCGTCATCACGCTCAAAGAAGGCAGCGAACCTTCCCTCAATGGGGCCGCGCAGAGAATTCCCATCTTGCCGCCCGGCCGCACCCACCAGGTTAACTTCACCCTGGCGCAACCCCGGCAAGAGCGTTTCCGCGTCGCCTTTACGATTACCTACAATGACCGGCAGCAGCGCGGCAAATCCTTCCAGTTCGCCGATATGGTGCATGTGCTGACGCCGGTGAGAGATTTTCGGCCGATTCCCAATCCCTACTCCCCCGGCACGCCCCTGCGCAAAGATAGCCCCCTTTTCTACGGACGCGCCAATCTCTTCAACTTCATCGCCGAGGAAGCCGGCCGCCTGGCGCAACAACGCGTCCTCATCCTGATTGGACAGCGGCGCACCGGCAAGACCTCCCTTCTGCTGCGTCTGGGACAGCATTTGCCGCCGCACATTCTGCCGGTGTATATTGATTGCCAATCGCTTGGCGTCGTCCCCGGCATCAAAGCCTTCTTTGACGACCTGGCCTTGCTTATCGCCGAAGAAATGGAGGCGCGCCAACTCACCCCGCCCGCGCTTCAACCCGAAAATGAAAACGGCAATCCGGCGCATTGGTTTCAGCATCAGTTCATCCCCGCTGTGCGTAAACGCTTGCCGCCGGACACCACCCTGCTCCTGGTTTTCGACGAATTTGAAGCCTTAGAGAATTTGGTGAACGACCACCTCTTGCCGCCCAACCTGTTTCCCTATCTGCGCCATCTAATGCAGCATAGCGAGGGCCTGGGCTTTGTTTTTGTGGGCAGTCGTCGGCTGGAAGAGATGACGATGGATTACTGGCATGTGTTGTTCAACATTGCCTTGTATAAGGAGATTGGCTTTCTGGAACCGGAATCGGCCGAACGCCTGATTACCGAGCCGGTCACCCCGCACATCCTCTATGACGATTTAGCCATTGACAAAGTGCTGCGCATGACCGCCGGACATCCCTATTTCCTGCAACTAGTCTGCTACGCCCTGATCAAACGCGCCAACAGCCAGGGCGTCGGCTATATCACCATCTCCGACGTCAACGCCGCCGTCGAGGAGATGCTGCAACTGGGCGCGAGTCACTTCGGCTTCTTATGGGAACGCTCCACCGCCACGGAGCGACTGCTGCTGGTAGCCATCGCCCACCTCATTCCGCGGGACACCCCCTTCCGCCCCACCGAGCTGGTACACGTCCTGCAACCCTACAACATCCACCTC
>JAYRVN010000455.1:0-3673 GCA_041918535.1 Chloroflexota bacterium | reverse complement strand
GGTGGTTAAACACCCCTTGCGGGTTTTCCCGGGCGCCCCCCCCCCCCCGCTCGGTTGGGGGTTGGCGGCCTATTTTGGTTGGGGCCTAACCCCCTCGCCGACTACATTCCCTTCAAATACATATAAGCCTGCATCGCATCCGCCAAGCTCACTGGCGTCTCGTTCATCGGGTAGTGCCCGGCGTTGGGTATCACTTCCATTTCGGCGCGCGGAAACCAGGCCAAAATCGTGGCGCGCATGAAATCCGGCGTCACCGCCAGATCATGCTCCCCAACTAAAACCTTGAGCGGCGTCATTATCCCTCTGGCGCGCTCCGAAAAATCCGTCTTAGCCCAAGCCAGCAAATAGGCGGCAAAAGCCTCCCGCGTGCTGTTACTCAATGATTTCGCCACCATGGTCGCCAACCAGGCAGCATTATGCCGCTGCCCTGTGGTGAAATTGATGATGGCCGCCCGGTTGTCGGCGCTGTCCGCCGCGCCCGCAAACAAGGCCCAGCTCCCATCATCCATGGGAAAACCGCCGGCAGGCACCGGCGTAATGGCTATGCCGCTGATTATGCGCGTCGTCGCGTGGGCGGCCAACCATTGAACGGCCATGCCCCCCATCGAATGACCGACAGCATGAAAACGATCCCAGCCTAAATGGTCGGCCAGGTCTAAGGCGTCGCGGCCAATCTCATCCAATGTGAATTGACCTTTCATATCGCGCGAAGCGCCGTAGCCGCGGTAGGCCATACAAGCCAACGTCAATTGCTCCGGATCAAGCGCTGGATAAATCCCTTCCAGCGAAGTCTCGTCGCCAAACCAACCGTGCAACACAATGGCTCGGGCTGGCCCGCGACCAAAAGTAGAATAGCCAATCATAGATGTTCTCCTCATGCTGAAATCGTGTCGTTACGCATGATTATAGCGGCAACATACCGGTCAGGGGAGATGTTCCCGCTTACCGCCGGGCGCCGCCCCAATAACTCTCGGCCAGCGCATAAGCTTGCGCGCCCACCTGACGGCCGACAGCCCGCCCCCGCAAGTCGCCGTCTTGAAAGTGGATGCCACCATAAAGTCGCGAAATCCCCGCCTGGTCGGCGGCATCCTGGAATGTCGGCCAATGCAAAACGACCGGGTGGGTCGGTACATTCTCAAACTTATTGGCGCCAATAGGTAGCCCGGCCGACGCAATATACTCCCCCAACAAATCCGGCACCCCATCTCTATTGAAATCCTCGTTATACAACACGGTCACACCGTCGTAGAATTGATTGCTGCCGGTGAAACGGGTCAGTACCTCGGCTGCCGCCGCGCTAAAGGTGCTATGCCCGGAGATGTATTCGGCAAAGGCGGGGGTGACAAAATCCAAGGCTTGATAGGGCAGCCAGGCCGAGGCTGGGATGGCTTGTGTGCCCCGGTTCGGCCCTCCCCAGGCTTCGATGATCTGACCGGCGTAGAGATGATGAATGGCGGAAATCGGCCGAATATAGTCATACGCCCGCTTGGCATCCCAGGCTGAGATACTGGCATCAAACAAAGCCCCATTCAAGGCCAGAAACATCTTCACGTCATCATCCAGCGTGTGATAATCCCGATAGGAAACCCCATGCGCCAGCGCATTCCAATGCCCAGGCGGCGTGTCCGAACGTGGCCCATCCGCCCAAAATTCGGCGATTACCTTTTGCTCATCGGTCAACTGAGCAGACATAGCCAGAACTTGCGCCACCTGCGCCCGATATGCTTGGTCATTCGTCATCGTCTGACCCAGGCCATCCGTATACGGCTCACCCGAACCTAATTGCGGCGGCGCCGGCGGCCGGAACTGGTCGCCGGACGTCAAGGCGAACGGTCGCACAGCGCCCCAATGCGGCCCCAGAAAAACTTGATCCACATACGTCCCAGGATCATCATTGTTGACAATCGGATTCAACGCCGCATCGCGCAGAGCGCCGGTCGGCACACGCAGCGGTTGCCAACGATTCGGGTTAAACGCCGCTCCGCCTGGCGCATTGGCGGCCGTTGGGTTAGCTGCATTCACCGGCGCATAGGGCTGAGGGTAGATCGCCGAGGTGATGCCGGCATAGTTACCCAACTCATTTGAGCCGTCGCCGGCCCGATCCGCAATCATTGCCCGCGCCGCCATGAAACCGACGCCTGCCGGGGTTGTCCCCACTTCCGTCGCCGGCGCATAGTTCAGGTGGCTTAATAACGTGCTGAACGCCAGCGTGTTTCGCTGGTACTCCGGGAAGAAGTGGATCAACATCTGGTAGGCTGCCTGACTCACCGCCGCCCGCTTGTTCTCGTCATTCCGCTCCCCCACCGGACGGCGCAAGAAATCGTCCAGGAGGATCGGAACGGCCACATCATCATAAAGACTCCAGGCATCATACATGGCCGCGTGGACCATGTATAGCTGGCGCGCTACCACTACCGGGCGAGGTTTCCCGGAACGAATAGCCGCTAACATCACTTCGTTCCACTGCACAACCACAGTTACATCAGGCATGGCATTCATTGTAGGTATCGTTGTCGGTGTCGGCAGAACTGGTGGCGTTGTCGTCAACTCACTCACCGGGCTGGGCGTCAACATTACCGGCGTTGGCGTCGGGCGGGTTGTTTGGCAACCCGCCCCCACTCCTAATGACAGAAAAACAACCAGGAACAGCCCCAAACGGACTCTCATTCGAGGCATCATGGCTCCTCCTCGCATAACACCGTCTTTGCGTCACATGGCCAAGTCTAGCACCATTAGCTACAACGCGCACATCTACTCACAACCATAACCGGCAAGCCCCGGAGCCTTCTCCAGCCCCAGGGCTTGACGAATATCGGGCGGCTGCGCACAAGTGGACTGTGCGCCCCGGCGTCTGCCAACGTTACTTCTTGTCCGCCAGAGCCGCGTGCGCCGCCGCCAGACGCGCAATCGGCACGCGGAATGGCGAGCAGGAAACATAGTTCAAGCCCATTTTATGGCATAGCGCAATGCTTTGCGGATCCCCGCCATGCTCGCCACAAATACCCACTTCCAAATCCGGCCGGGTCGCGCGACCTAGCTCGACGGCCATTTGCATGAGCTTGCCCACACCATCGCCGTCAATGGTGGCGAATGGGTTGGCAGGCAAAATGCCTTGCTGTTGATAGAAGACCAGGAAACCCGCTTCGGCATCGTCACGCGAGATACCAAAGGTAGTTTGGGTCAGGTCATTCGTGCCGAACGAGAAGAACTGGGCATCTTTAGCCAGCTCATCGGCCGTTAACGCCGCGCGCGGGATTTCGATCATTGTCCCAAACTTATAATCAATCTGAATGCCCTGCTCGTGCATCACCTGAACAGCGACCGCTTCTAACGTCGCGCGCTGGAACTTTAGCTCGTTGGCGTGCGCCACCAGGGGGATCATGACTTCGGGATGGACATCTACCCCATCTTTAGCCACCTTGCAGGCGGCTTCAAAAATGGCGCGTACCTGCATTTCCGTGATCTCCGGGTAGAGCATAGCCAGGCGCACACCCCGCGTGCCGAGCATAGGATTGGTCTCGCGCAACGCTTCCACACGCTCCAGGAAGTTTTGCTTGATGCGAATCTGCTGCAAGGCTTCATCAATCTCGCTGAGGGTATGGTAATGCTGCAAACGGACTTTCAGGTCAGCCAGGTCTTGGATCAGAGTCTCAAACGTGGGTAGGAACTCGTG
>JAYRVN010000454.1:0-8579 GCA_041918535.1 Chloroflexota bacterium | reverse complement strand
TCCTGATTAGTCGGCGCGCCAGGCCAGGTAAGGCGCAATGGGGCGCAGTTGACCGGCGATGACGGCGTCAATGGCGGCGGGCATTGGGGTGAAGCGTACATTACCCGCCACCTGCCACACCTCGCGATGCCAAGTCGTTGCGCCGGGCGCGAGGGTGACGCGCGGGCCGAGGGTTTCCAGTTCCAGAAAACGCGCATTGCAATAACATTGGCTGGAACTGCCGAAGTCGTAATAGTCGGCGGCGGGATCATAGGCGGCATACTTGACAAATAGGGTGTCACGCCAATGGTAGGCCAGCCAACCGACGGGATTGGGAAAGCCGATTTTGAGAGCGCCGGCAGATAATTCGGCCGAAATCAAGACAAACCGGTTACCCCATTGAATGAACGGGCTGTTTATATCCGTGTACGGCCATAACGCCAGCGACCGATTAGGCTGCAATCCCTCGGCATCCCGCGGCCCCGCCGCTTGCGGCAAGATCGCCAGGCCCCCGGTTTTCAATTGCGTAATCGCCCACGGCGCGCATGTCACCGTCGCCGCCCCCCGATTGGTGAGGCGGTGATCAATCACTACCGTGGCGGTCTCATCCGGCAGGCGAATCAGCCACTCTTTTTGCAGACCGGTAGCCGCTTCCATCGGCGGCGTCACGATTACGCCGTCCGGCAACGGCGTCACGGCCACCGGCTGGTCATCCGGCAGATAGGTAATGGCGGCCACCTCCGGCGCATACCACAGGCGATGTCCGCCCCACAAGTGCAGTTGGCCGCCGCCGGGGCAATTAAGCGTGAAGTCCGGTATTTCGGCCAAAAGGTTCTCGCCGCCGTCCAGGCTCAGGCTCAAAATACGCGGGCCGGTAGATTGGGTAATCACCAACGTCAACCGCCGGTTGCCGATGCTCACACACTCCAGGTTAAAAAGTCGCGTCTGTTGCAGCATAGGTTTGGTTGTCCGCGCCAGGCTGCCTGCTCAACCCGACTGCGCTATAGCGGCAAAGGTGGCTTGTAGAGCCGGATAAAGCGCGCGATAAACGGGATAGAGCTGTGCATAGCGAGCGCGGTTCGGGCCGGGCGGGAGGCTATCCGTCACACGTACCCATGCCGCGCAAGCGGCCGATACGGTTGGGAAAGCCCCGACGCCAACCGCAGCCAGCAGCGCCGCCCCATACGCTGCGCCTTCCGTGGTATTAACGCCGGCGATATCGGCCCCTAAAACGTCGGCCAGGATTTGCCGCCAGAGCGGGCTGCGCGCTCCGCCGCCTGCGGCCCGGATTTGCGCCACCGCGGCCAGACCGGCTTGCTGCATCAATTCAAGATTGTCGCGCAAACCGAAGGCGACGCCTTCCAACACGGCGCGGGTGAGATGCGCCCGGGTGTGGCGCACGGTCAGGCCGATGAACGCCCCGCGTGCTAGAGGATCGGGATGCGGCGTCCGCTCCCCGGTAAGATAGGGCAGGAAGAAAAGGCCGTCGCTGCCGGGCGGAATGTCGGCGGCGGCGGCTGTCAGTTCGTCATAGCTGCATTCGGGCGCCAGCGTCTCCCGATACCAGCGTAAACTTCCCCCCGCCGAGAGCATAACGCCCATCAGGTGCCACTGGCCCGGCACGGCGTGGCAAAAAGCGTGCAGCCGCCCCTCAGGGTCTATCACCGACCGTTCGGCCGAAGCGAAAACGACGCCGGAAGTGCCCAGGCTGAGGGCAACAACGCCATCGGTGATGGCGCCGACGCCGACCGCGGTAGCCGCCTGATCGCCGCCGCCGGCAACGACAGGAATACCAGCCATGAGGCCGGTGGCGGTAGCCGCTTCGGCCGAAACGCTCCCCGTCACCTCCGGCCCTTCAAAGGTAGGCGGCAACCACACAGGTGACACGCCCAGCCCCGCCAACACCGCCGCCGACCAATCCCGGCGGCGCAGGTCGAAAAGTTGTGTCCCGGCCCCGTCGGCTTTGTCCATAGCTAACCCGCCGGTTAGCTTGTAACGCACGTAATCTTTTGGCAGCAAGACATGGGCGATACGGCGATAGATGTCCGGCTCGTGATTTTTGACCCAGAGAAGTTTGGGGGCGGTGAAGCCGGGGAGGGCGTCGTTGCCGGTGAGGGCGATGAGGGATTTTCGGCCGAAAATAACCCGCATCTCCTCACATTCAGCCCCCGTGCGCTGGTCATTCCACAAAATAGCCGGGCGCAACACGCGCCCATCGGCATCCAGCAAGACCAGGCCATGCATCTGGCCGGTCAGGCCAATGCCCGCAATCTCGCCGGGCGCGACATGGCTCTGACGCCACAGCCGGCGCAAGGCGGCGACAGTCGCTTGCCACCATAGGTCGGGCGATTGTTCGGCCCATAGCGGCCGGGGTGTGTCATAGGGATATTCCGCCGCCGCCACGCCGAGGACAGCCCCGTTGTCGTCTAAGAGCAGGGCTTTGGTCGCGGTGGTCGAGATGTCAATGCCGATGAAAGTAGCCATACATCGCCAGCGGCGGCCGCGTTTAGCGGACGCCAAGCAACAACTCGATGGTCAGTTGGTCGAGTCGTTCGTAGGGCTGGCCGCGCCGGCCGAGTGCCACGCGGTCGAACGGATAGGCTAAGAGAGAGGCGGCTTTTTCGGCCGAATACTCCCCCCTGAACCCATCCATGCTACCGTCATCTGCTCGAATCTCAGCCAGCAACGTCTGGATTTCCTGATCCGCCTGAAAACGCGCCGCCCGCTCTTTCAGGATCAGATAGGTGCGCATACAGCCGCGCGCAAAGGCTTTCACATCGGCCGAATCAGACGTGCGATAGGCATGGGCGTCAAAATGGCGGCTGCCGGCGTACCCCACCTCTTCCAAGAACTTCACCAGGAAAAACGCCGCCTTAAGGTTATACGCGCCGAAACGAAAATCTTGATCATACCGGCCCGGCGCTTGATCGTTTAGATCAACGTGAAATAACTTGCCCGCCTCCCAGGCCTGCGCCACTGCGTGGGTGAAGTTCAGCCCGGCCATGTGCTCATGCGCCACTTCCGGGTTCACCCCCACCATGTCCGGCCAATCTAGCGTTTCAATAAAGGCCAGCATCGCCCCCGTCGTCGGCAAAAAGATGTCGCCGCGCGGTTCATTCGGTTTTGCCTCCAAGGCAAACTGGTAGCCATACCCTTGTTCCAAATTGTGCCGGCAAAGAAAGTTAAGCGCTTCACGCAACCTTTTGAGCGCTTCCGCCGGGTCTTTGCCCGCGTCACTCTCCGTACCTTCGCGCCCGCCCCAAAAGACAAACATCTTCGCCCCCACTTCTGCTCCCAGGGCCATGGCGCGCAGGCATTTTTGCAGCGCAAAGGCGCGCACCTTTGGGTCGTGGCTGGTGAACGCGCCGTCGCGGAAGATCGGGTCGCCAAACAGATTGGTGGTAGCCATGGGTGCAACCAGGCCGGTGTCAGCCAACGCTCGCTTGAAATCACGCAGCCGACGCTCCGATTCGGCCGATGTCGCCTCAAGTGGTATCAGATCGTTATCATGAAAATTCACGCCATACGCGCCGACTTCAGCCAGCAGATAGACAATCTCCACGGGCGATAAGGCAGGGCGCACTGGCTCGCCGAAAGGGTCTCGGCCGACGTTGCCGACCGTCCATAAGCCAAAAGTGAATCGGTGTTCAGCCTGGGGAACATAAGGCTCGGTCACGAATTATCCTCCATGTGCGCATTCAATTCGAATGCGCTGCGTTATGCGCGGATGCAAGTTTCTCTGCCGCTATTCTAACGAATCTCCGGCCAACTTGATGAGTCTTATCTAGGCAGTTACCCTTCCGTATGATATGCTTCTGTCATTGAGCAGTTCGTGCTTGGGAGCTCCAGGAAGTTTGCCGCGGCCTATTCTATAGCCGCGCTTTTTTGGCGCCAGGTACGGACAGTTCAAAACCCAAAAACCAGTTCTATGTTGCAAAAGTAAGGAGAAGAAATGCGTAAGAAGTTGCTTTTCATTTTTGTTTTATCGCTTGGGCTGCTCTGGCTGCTGTCGGCTTGCACCGGCGGCGCGGAAGTCCCGGCGACGTTAGCGCCTGAAGCCACTAGCAGTACAGGTGCAGGCAGCATCTGGGTGCTGTTGCCGGATAGCGCCAGCTCTGCCCGGTGGGAAACTGACGACCGCCGCTTCTTTGAGGATGCGTTCAATACCGCTGGGGTCAGCTTCAATATCGTCAACGCCGAAGGCGATGCCCGCACGCAGCAAACCCAGGCGGAACAGGCCATCACCGCGGGCGCGAAGGTCATCCTGTTGGTCAACCTGGACTCCGGTTCGGGCGCGGCCATCATTGCCGCCGCGCGCGATGCCGGCGTGAAGGTGGTTGACTATGACCGCCTGACCGTGGAAGGCCCTGGCGCTGATATCTATGTCAGCTTTGACAATGTGCAGGTGGGCAAAACTATGGGCGATGTCCTCGAACCCTTGATTAATGCTCAGACTGACACCCCGCAAGTTGTGCTGCTAAATGGCGGCCCCACCGACAATAACGCCAAGCTCTTCCGCGACGGCTATTTTGGTGTGGCGGAACCCCATTTCACCGATGGCTCCTGGAGCATGGTGGCCGATCAATCCGTGCCGGAGTGGGACAATCAGCAAGCCCTGGTTATCTTTGAGCAGATTCTCACGGCCGCCAACAACAACGTGACGGCTGTCTTTGCCGCCAATGATGGTCTGGCGGGCGCTGTTGTTTCCGCTTTCAAGAATGCCGGCATTGACCCCGGCGACGCGGGCATCCCGATCTCCGGGCAAGACGCCACGGCGGGCGGCCTGCAGAACATTCTCGCCGGCGACCAGGCCATGACGGTGTACAAACCCATCAAGGCAGAAGCGGCGGCGGCGGCAGAAGCAGCCATCGCGTTGTTGAATGGCGAAGACATCACCCAATTGACGGGTGGCCGCACGCTCAACAATGGCACAAACGAGATCCCGTTCTATGCCTTGACGCCGGTCGGCGTCACCAAGGACAACGTGGCGGACACCGTCATTGCTGACGGCTTCCGCACCTGGGACGAAATCTGTGTGGGTGATTTCGCCCAATTCTGCCCGGCCAATCGGTAAGTCGTTTTAGGGCTTGAGATATGTGATAGCGCGGGGGGTAAGATGCCCCCTGCGCTATCCTGAGAGGCGTGGAAATGGCGGAAGCAGAGCCTTTACTGAAGTTACGAGGAGTGTCTAAGCGGTTCGGCGCGGTTCAAGCGTTGTATCGTGTTGATTTTGCTGGTCGGCGGGGCGAAGTCATGGCGCTGGTCGGCGATAATGGGGCGGGCAAATCCACCTTGATCAAGGGCATTGCCGGCATTTACCCCTTCGATGAGGGCGAGGTCTATTTTGATGGAAAGCTCACCCACATTCGCGGCCCACGTGATGCAGTGGCCCTCGGTATCGAGGTAGTGTACCAGGATTTGGCGTTGGCCGACAATCTGGATGTGGTGGGCAATATGTTTCTGGGCCGCGAACGAGTGCAATCCTTCTGGCGACTGGATGAAGTTAGCATGGAACAGTCCTGTCTGGAAACATTGAAGTCATTAGCGGTGACGACTATCCGCTCGGTGCGCTTACCGGTGGCGAGTCTGTCCGGCGGTCAGCGTCAGGCTGTGGCGGTGGCGAAGGCTGTCATGTGGAATTCGCAGCTCGTCATTTTGGATGAGCCGACGGCGGCTTTGGGCGTGGCGCAAACGCGACAGGTGCTCGACCTGGTGCGGCGTCTGGCAGACAAGGGTCTGGCCGTAGTTATCATCTCCCACAATTTACACGACATCTTCGAGGTGGCGGATCGGATCACGGTGTTGCGGTTGGGCCAACAAGTGGCTGAGCTTCGACGGTCCGAGACAAATCAACAAGAAGTGGTACATGCTATTACGGCCGGCAAGCTTGACCATGTGCCGGGTATGGCGGAGGCGCACGCATGACAAACAATACCGTGATAGAGGAGTCGGTAGGAGAATATGTGCAGGGCTGGTTCCGCCGCATTCGGGGGGGAGATTTTGGCTCGCTGCCCATTATTATTGGACTGATCGTCATCGCCGCCATTTTTGGGTTGCGGGAGCCGGTTTTCTTTGCGCCGCGCAACTTTGTCAACTTACTGTTGCAGATGGCCGGCATTACGACTATTGCCATCGGCATTGTTTTTGTGTTGTTGATTGCTGAGATTGATCTGTCGGTCGGTTTTGTCAGCGGGGTTGGCGGCGTGACCATGACATTGTTGCTGCGCGAGTCGGCGACAGCCTGGCCGTGGCCGTTGGCCGTCGCTGCGGCGCTATTGACTGTGACGCTGATCGGTCTGTTGCACGGATTCATCATCACGAAATTCGGCGTCCCGTCGTTTGTGGTGACACTGGCAGGGTTGCTGGCTTGGAGCGGCGTCGTCTTGATCATGACGACGCAGTTCACCACGGCCGGCACGATTGTCATCCAGAACAGGACGGTCTTGGGGATTGCCAACGCCTACTTGCCACCCGTGTGGGGCTGGCTGTTGGCGGCCCTGGCGGTAGGCGGTTTCGCCGCGGGCGTGGTCAGCCAACGCGTGTCGCTGCAACGCCAGAATCTGGCGGTTCGCCCGCTGTTGATTGATGGGTTGCAGGTGGTAGGCTTGGCAGCGATAACCGGGTTTGCGGTATGGTATGCCGGGCAAGACCGGGGGGTGCCGGTAGCCGGGGTGATTGTCTTGTTGATGCTGGTGGTATGGTCATTTGTGGCAAACCGGACGCGATTCGGCCGATATGTGTATGCAGTCGGTGGCAATCCCGAAGCCGCCCGCCGCGCCGGCATCAGTGTGGACCGTATCCGCATCACTGTCTTCATGATCTCCAGCTTTATGGCCGGCGTAGGAGGCATTATCCTGGCGTCACGCCTGCGTTCCGTCGACACCAATACCGGCGGCGGCAACCTCCTGCTCAACGCCATCGCCGCCGCCGTCATCGGTGGGACTAGCCTGTTCGGCGGCAGCGGCCGGGTCTCTAGCGCCTTGCTCGGCGCCCTCGTCATCGCCGCCGTTGAGAACGGCATGGGTCTGCTTGGCCTGGCTTCCGGCACTAAATTCGTCGTCAACGGCCTGGTCTTATTGGCCGCCGTCCTGATTGATGCCGTATCGCGCCGCAGCCGTGAATCGTCGGGAATTCGTTAAGGCCGACGACCACGAAACACACATGCCTAAACCATATCGGGACGGGCGACTGACGTTGCGCCAACTCCTTTCTATCGGCCTGGTTGTTATCGGCGGGCTACTGGTCGGCTGTCGACGCGTGACGCCGGCAACCGACCAAGCGACACCGACCGCGGCCCGCTCCCTCACTTTTACGGATGTGGCTGCGGCAGCGGGCCTCGATTTCCAGCAGGGGGCTTTTCGTTGGGGCATGTCTGGTGATCCCGTCGCCATGATGGGCGGCGGTTTATGCTGGTTAGATTACGACCGGGACGGCTGGCTGGACTTATTCGTCGTCAATTCCTATGCCGAGGCTGAGGCGGGCCGCTGGGAAACGAATGGGGGACTGCCGCGTAGCGCCCTGTTCCACAATGTCAACGGCCATTTTGTTGACGTCAGCCATGCTGCCGGGGCCGATCTGCCCTTGCGCGGCAACGGCTGTGTAGCAGCCGACCTGGATAGAGATGGTTGGCCTGACCTGTACATCACCACAGCGCGTTTTGGTATGCTCTTGTGGAACCGACGCGATGGCACTTTCAGCGAAGGGGCTGAGGCCGCCGGTGTGGGCGTTTACGGCTGGCATACGGCTGCCGCGGTCGGTGATCTCAACGCGGATGGCTGGCCTGAGCTGTTTGTAGCCGGGTATGTGGATATCAACAACCCTATCCCAGAGGCTACTTTAGGTTTCCCGAATACATTCCAGGCGCGACCTGATCAGCTTTTCCTGAATGAAGGCCCAAACGCCAACGGTCGGGTCACTTTCCGGGAAGTTGGACATGACGTGGGGCTGGAGAGCCGTGGCAATGAGTATGGTCTGGGCGCGCTTATGACCGATGCCGACGGCGATGGCAACCTCGATCTTTATGTTGCCAATGATACCAATCCTAATCGCCTTTATATAAACAAGCTCTGGCCGGGCGGCTGGCCAGCCGACCCGCTTGGGATAGGCTTTCGCTTTGAAGAAGTCGCCGAGCAGGCGGGCGTGGCGGATAAGAACAGCGGAATGGGTGTGGCCGCAGGCGACTATGACGCAGACGGACGATCGGACTTGTTCGTGACGAACCTGGGGACACAGTTAAATGGCGCCTTCCGCAATATATCGCGCGTCGGCATGCCGCTGTTTGAGGATGTGCGCCAGCACATTGGCAATGACGGCGAAGGCATAAGCTGGACGAGTTGGGGCGTCACCTGGGCTGATTTTGACCTGGACACAGACCTGGATTTGCTCATTGTGAACGGCAATGTGCCGGTGCAAGACCTGGCAACGGACGCCCAGCCTGTGCAACTGTTCCGCAACCTGACGGCGGAAGGGCAAGCCGATCAGTTTGAGGAGATCACCGACGCGGCAGGCTTATCGGCGGTGGGGCCAATCCTGGGCCGGGGTGGGGCGGCGGCAGATTACGACAACGATGGCGACCTGGATGTGGCGATCAATACCATCGG